>JACQYL010000029.1:0-67822 GCA_016208165.1 Deltaproteobacteria bacterium | reverse complement strand
TCGGGACAAATTAGGGAGAATACCGCTTCCATGGCATAGCAGTTCGAGCCGCTCGGGACTGAAATAGCGGTACCTGACAATGGAAATTCCATCCCTGTGCTCGCGGATACGGGCTCCCGGAACATGAGGAGTCAGCACGTGAACGGCCAGGTCGTCGTATTTGGCAAGAGTCCGGGAAAGGTCATAGACAAAGGCGGGCACCGCGTCGCCCGGACGTTCGGGAAACGTGGATGTGAGCATGAGCACACGGTAGAGGGGAGCCTTTGCTGAAGGGCCATTCATCTTCGGGAGGACTCGCTTCGTTCGAACCGCATCTGGCAGATCTGTTCCGAGATCAGTCCCAGCATGAAAATGAGAAGAGAGGTGGAGAGCAGCAACGCGCTCATGTTGGTAAATCGATGATAAAGGAAAAAGGTATATCCATAGTAGGAGAGCCCGGTGAGAAACAGAGCGGCGCTCACGGGGAGGAACACCCGCAGTGGGGAGAAGAGCGTACAGATTCTGAGGATAATGAGAAAGAATCGAAGGCCGTCCCGAACGAGGCGGATATTGCTGCTGCCGACCCGGCGAGGCGTTGCCTCGATGGGAACGTACTTGACGCTCCGTCCGCTCCGAATCAAGGCAATGGTGATGGTTGAAGGGTACGAATAGGTGTTGGGGAGCAGGTACAGAAAGCGGTAAACAGCCGACGCCTTGACGACCCGGAATCCGGAGGTCAGATCTTCGATGCGGTATTTGGTCACATACGAAGCCAGGAGGTTATAGGCCTTGTTGGCCAGACTGCGCACCCACGAAGACCTGTGCTGCGACCGGCGGGCTCCCACGACCATGTCGTACCGGGGCATATACTCCAGTAGGCGCCCCACGTCCTCGGGACGATGCTGGCCGTCGGCGTCGAGGAACACGAGTACTTCTCCCGTGGCCCTTCGGATCCCGGTTTTTACGGCGGCCCCGTTACCGATGTTATAGGGATGGGTGATGACATGGGCTCCGGCTTCCTTTGCTCTCTTCCCCGTATCGTCCTGCGAGCCGTCGTCCACCACGATGATTTCCGATTTGGGGTACAGGTCTCGAAGAGTATGGACGATCTGTCCGATTTTTTCTCCCTCATTGTACGCCGGAATGACGAAGGATATGGAATCTGGATTCATTTCGAATTCACCGTTCCCTGTTGGGCCGAGGCCTCTGTTCGATTTCAACGGATGGAAATCCGCCTCTCGCGGGTTTTCATCGGATATACTTCAAAGCCGGCATGCGCTGTCGCACCCTGGGGGGCGAAGCGGCCGGGGTTTTCAAAAACCTTCGAGTAAGTGAAAACGGCTGCTCAGGTCAGTTCGTAGATTCCAAAACCGTTCTTGAAATAGATCCGATGCGCCGCTTCCCTGAAAAAGCCGAACATGAGCTGCTTTTCCGCTTCGGTGAAGTTGGTGTCGGCCCATCTCATCAATCTGGGCTCGCTGACCAGAATATGGGAATATCCCTTTTGCTTGAACAGGTCGTTAACGTCTCGAGGACTGCTCGCAAGCTTCAATACATTGTGGAGAGTCGCTCCGCTGGGGGGATGGTCATAACCGTAGGCTCGATCGCAATAGTATCCCTGATTGCCCACCAGGATGAAAAATACGGAGGCGTTGTCCGGCAGATGCCGGTTGATGAACTCCAACGGAGCGTACGTAGGCAGTTTGGCGTTCAGATATTCCGAACGGCTGAGTGCTCCGCTAAGATATCGGAGCGGTTCCACTCGTTGATACAAATCCATGAGGTAGTAAAGATTTAACGTCAAAAAGAATCCCACCGATACTCCCAAAACCAGACGGGCGTCCCGCCGGCTGAATCGGTCGGCCAGGCTTTGGACACCGAAGACCGTGAGGAGCGCCAACGGCGTCAATGCCGGGAGAAAGTACCGTATGCGCACGCTCTGGGTGCACATAGCCATCAGTATGAACAGCCCGGCGAAACCGAGCATCATCCATTTTTCGAGCTTCCACGGGTCGGAAGCGGATCTTGGCTTGAGAAACGCGAAGGGCAGCAAAAGCAGAAGCATGGGGTTCAGACGCGCGTCAAAGTACCGGGGATCGTCGTCCTTTCCCTGGAAAAAAATGCGGAACGGCAAAAGGGCGATTTGCCAGTCCCTCTCGCCGTAAACAAGAGCCCGAAACGCCAACGGGCCGAAAGATAGGGATTCCGAAGCCGCCCGCGAAGGCGTTTGGGTCGAGAAGAATTTCTGGTACAGCGGATACACGGGATTGCCGGTCCACCTGTAGTTGCGTATCATCCAGGGAGAGAACACCAACAGGGTTACTCCGCAGAACAGGCTCATAAAGGCCAAGCTTCCAACGATTCGTTTTCGGCGGTGTTCCGGGTCCCGGACATATAGGATCCCGGTCATAAAGGCCAGCAGCAGGAGGCTGATGAGCGCGTTGTATTTGGTCCCCAGAGCCAGACCGCACGCCACAGCGGCCATGAGGAGCCACTTGACCTTGTATCGGGACCTTCTCCACTGGAACAAGGCGAGCAACGACGCCGAAGAAAAGAAGAGCAGGCCCAGGTCCACATACACCATGGTGGAAAGTCGGATGACCACCGGAGTGCTCAACAGAATCAGCGCACCCAGCAACCCGTAAAACGTTCCGGCCCGGTTTCTGAGGTAGGCAAAAACGATACCTGCCGTGAGCAGGGCGAAGGTGAAATGAATGTACTTGGCCGCGATGTCGCTGCCCAGCGCCAGAGATGCCCAGTACAGGAGTCCCAGATTCGAGGGATAGTACGAGAAGGGCAATGACGGAATCTCGACCATGCCGCCCTGTTCCAGATAGAGTTTGGGCACCGCTAGATGGTGGATCAGCGCGTCCCTCGATGTTGGAGGAGTGGACGCCAGCACTGCCACCGCCAGAACGAGCGCCGCCAACAGCGCGACGGTGACCGGCTTCAACCAGCGGTTCTGGATCGGGTAGTTTGTCGGGACTTTGGCGGCCATATATGTTAAACAGTTGTGGGATCTTGAGTCATAATCGTCTTTGATCCGCCATTAAAGCACTTCCGCGGAGACGAAGTCAACGCAGGTTCGTTGTTTGTATATTCATGAATGGCTTGGATGACCGGGCGCACATGATGAACGTATATCGAACGGAAACCCCGAGATGGGACTATTCACCCTTACCCTGGCTGGGTGTCATCGCCATTGCTTTAGCCGGACTGGTCGCCTCCGGCTATCTGGCGTATCTGCACTATGCGGTGCACACCAAAATCGGCTACTCGAGTTTTTGCGCCTATAGCAAGACCGTCAACTGCGACACCGTGGCCCAGAGTCCTTACTCCGTGTTTCTCGGCGTGCCGGTGGCCGTGTGGGGCATATTGGGATACGCCCTGATGCTTTTCCTCTCCTTCTTGGGGCTGAGGGAAGATCACAGCGGCCGGCGTCTATGGATTCTGGTCTACTTCATTTCGGCCCTGTTTGTTTTGGTGAGCCTGGTTCTGGGCGCCGTGTCCGCCTTGCTGATCAAATCCAAATGCGTGATCTGCATGTTCACCTATGGGCTCAACCTGTTGCTGTTCTTCTTTACCATGTCCGTGCGATCGAAGCGCCGCGTGAAAATCCGGCCCGGAATAGGAGACGACGTTCGGTTCCTCATCCAGCGTCTACGCCTGACAGGTCCTGCGTTCGGCTCTCTGGCGCTCCTTTCCGTAGTTATGATCGCCTTTTTCCCTTCCTATTGGAAAATGCCGCCCACGGCGCCTTCTTCCGATTTGGAGCACGGGGTCACGGAAGAGGGACGCCCATGGATCGGGGCCAAAAACGCCAGGCTGACCATTCTCGAATTCACGGATTATCAGTGTTTCTATTGCCGCAAGGCCCATTTTCTCTTGAAAGACCTGCTCTACAGACACAAAGGGGCCATCAAGATCGTCTACTATCCGTTCCCATTGGATAAGAACTGCAATCCTAGAGTGGAAGAGACGCAGCACGAGGGGAGCTGCGATCTGGCGTTCTGGACCCTGGCGGGCCTGAGGCAGGGGAAATTTTGGGAAATGCACGACGCCTTGTTTGAGCGGCGGTGGGACGGCGGCGAATTGACCTTGAAAGAGCTGGCTTCCATGGTCGACGCCGATTACGACCAACTCAAAACACAGCTCGAGGATCCGGATATCCGGAAATTGCTCTTCGAAAGCGCGGCGTTGGGAAACCGTCTGGGTATCACGGCCACGCCCGGTTTTGTGGTCGAAGGCCGGGTGTACATGGGAAAGATTCCGGAGGAAATTATCCTGGATCGGTTGGGAAGTTTTTGACGCTCAAAAACCGATCGGCTCCATCAAAATCTGTTGACAAGTGGTTTGATCTGAGTTAAACAGTAGCTTCTTTACGGGGACGTAGTTCAGTTTGGTTAGAACGCCGGCCTGTCACGCCGGAGGTCGCGAGTTCGAGCCTCGTCGTCCCCGCCAGACACATCAAGGACTTACAAGGAATTGTAGGTCCTTTTTGTTTGACCTATTGAGTTTCCCCAACAGCATCCCCAACACACCGGGGGATTTTCCTCTAAGTTTGCCGTTCGCATGCTCAAAAACCAGCCCCATTTTGGACCCGGTCCAACACCCTGATTGATTGTGTTGATTTTGGAGAAAGAGACGGCTCGGAAGTGTTCTATCAGATTGAATTCAGTGATCTTGTACTACGGGTTGGATGCGGACGTGTGGGAGGTTCAACAAAGAGTAGAAGCCCCGAAAACCGCCCAGCTCTGGGGCTTATTTCTTCTGTTGCCAGAATCCCTTGGGATCAATACCAAAACGCCTTAGAACGGCCCTTATTGTTCCCTTACCGAGCGGTGTACCTTCTCCATGGTACTTAATCGGATACTGCGGCCCTTTGTCGGAACCCGGCGAGTCCGGTAAGACAAGGATGCGCTCGGACCCACGTCCGCGCTTCTCATCCATGGCTATAACGCCGTAGCGACGAAGACGCTTGAGTAGTTGTCGGTATGTGAGGTTCGCCTCATGCGACATGAGTACTACGTGTCGTCCTGCAGACGTTCGTAATTACCCAGGGTGGTATGAAGTGCGGTACGGTGTTTTCCTCAGTCTGTTGGGCACTCGGGATCTCTATTTTTATTTCTTCCCTCTCCGAAGAGGGATCTTCACGGAGACAGCGGTAGAACTCTTCCCAAATTTCTAGCGGAGCGGCCCGGAACAGATGATCCAGATTGTCATGCCGGAAAGCGTATTCAATAGCTGATCGGATCAGATCGACAATGTCCAACTTAACCTGATCGAGCGTCGGCGCTTCGGTCACGATATCCAATTCAAGGCAATGCGCCGTATATATATTATCTTCGTGCTGAATCAGGACGTTATACATGCTGCCCTGCGATGAAGATGCTCCCATAAATTCCCTCCGCATCTTCGGACCCTTAAATGGTCCATTTACAGTATGATGCCAACTGACATCATTGCACCTTATCGCCCCTCTCTGTCAAGCGGTTCGTATAACGAATGTCCTACACTTGGTAAGATCAGTAGATCGCATGCAAGGTTTACAAGAAAACGACACGGCCGCGTGTTGCGCCTTCACCTGGTCGGATTTAACCCATTTTAGCAAGGCTGCTATTTCAAGCAAAAATCTCGTCCGTAGACGTTTTTATTTCATTAACATGTTGATGTTTTTCTTGGTCCAAAACAGGACCCATTATCAGCATAATACCATTTCTTTACCGTACTTTCAGGTATCCCGCTTTCACCCTTCGTCAGACGGTAAGAACGTGAAGGAAACCGAAAGACTGCCCGCCGAGTCTTCCCATCCTCTGCCGGCCGGCGAGTACGAAGTCGATTATTTTTTTCTACGCCCAACTACGGCGCCCCCACGGTGACCAAGCCCGGCAGGATTACCGTCACGAGCGGACAGAGCCGAGAGATCAAACTCGGAGGCATTGCCTTCAACATCGTTATGGAATGGACGAGCCTTTACCCGTTGCCGAGGAATTGGTGATTCAAAGAGGGCGGACGCTCCAGTTCGATTCCGGGTTATAGGCAAGAAGAGACCGCTATATCCAGAACTCCGGATAGCGACGGTCCTTTGGGATATTGTTTATGGCCAGAGCGATGGCCAACATGATCGCGGCGCCCGAGAAAACGGGGATCAGGACATAAAGATAGCCCAGAGCGTGAATCTGGGGACCTCCAATCACTGCGATAAGCGCCGTGGCGCCTCCTGGAGGATGCAGGGTTTTGGTGGCGTGCATACACGCGATGGCGGTGGCCACGGCCACGGAACCGGCAAGCCATACGTGCGGCTGGAATACCTGGTAGCAGGCCACACCTACTAGGGCGGAAAGTACGTGTCCTCCAATCAGATTCCGGGGTTGGGCCAGGGGACTTTTTATCGCGCCGTAGATCAGCACCGCAGAGGCGCCAAAAGAACCGATAATCATCACCAGCCCCATGCCGTCGACGAGCCGGTAGTTGGAATAGGCTACGGCGGCAATTCCCAAAAATGCACCCGCCCACGACCACAGGATTTCAGAGATTCGCACTCTTGGCGGACTCGTGGTGGTTCCTTTCATTTTACTGAAATACTCCATGAGAACCCTCGTTAGTAAGACGCCTTCAAGAGGTCGGTACGCGTGATCATCCCCCTCACAAAGCCCTCCCTGTCAGCCACCGGCGCCCGATGGATCCGTTTTTCCGTTAGCAGGGATGCGATTTCGGATACGGGCGTATCCTCCCAAACGCTGATTGGGGGCGAGCTCATAATGTCGGCAGCGGTCCTCCCTTTGATGGTCAAGACCGCACAGCCTTTGGATGAGATGCAATCGGCCAGTACGCCCATGAAACTCCTGGTTTCACCTCGGGACATCCGCTCCAGGAAGTCGTGTTCGGAAATGATGCCGGCCACTCGGCCGTGATGGTCCAAAACCGGCACGCCGGAGACGTTGTGCTGCGCCATGACCGCGGCCGCTTCCTCCAAAGACGTATCGAGCTTTACCGATATGACCTTGCGCGTCATCACGTCGCCGGCCTTCAGGCGCGTTCGGATGCGCTGCAGGGCGTGCCGGTACGCAGCTCGATACAGTTCCTTGAAGTCACCCGCTGTAATATCCAGGTATCCCGGAATCGACTTCATGGCGTCGTAAATATCTTCGTCCGACAGATCAAGCGGCGCACAGACTTCGTTCGCGGATGTTCGCGAGCCGTTTTGACCGGAAATTCCGTTCATCGGGGTTTCTCCTGAGTGTGGTTTCGACGAGCATACGCTATCGGGTTCTTCTCTTCATTGACTTAAGTCAACTTCTTTTCGAGCCGATGAAGATTGTAGAAACTTGGGGCTCCGACCCGCTGTGCCCGCACTGGATTTTCAAAAGCGCCGATCTCTATCCGAGGCCCTTCCTTTTCTTTGGAATGAAACTTGCTTCTGAACTATTCGTCAGTGACGGTCGGTTGCGTTCGGAAGCCGTCACAATCGCGGTGACTCATCCGCGTGACGGGGAGACTTCAGCCGGCCGGGCCTGCTCTTCGAGGTGTCGGGGCCGCGGAAAAGGATTCGACTCGTCATGGACGCTTTTGGCCGGCGTTGTACGGATTTGAACAAGGAAGCCGGGGTCTGGAAAAGCAAAAATCGGCCTATTCGGGCAAATAGTAGCCGAGGTCTCCCATGCGATTTCAATCCGGAAACGTTCTCCAACCATGGATAAAGAGATGTCCAATAAATTAAGTTATCATGAATTAGAGCAGCGAGCTGTGGAACTGGAGCTGAAAGCCGCGGGATGCAGGTCTATCGAGGAGGGATTTTCCAAGACTATCGCTTGGTATAGGAACATCTTTCAAGGGTCTCGAGACGGGATTTTTGTCAGCGACAGAGATATGCGTCTTGTGTATGTGAATGCGGCCGCTTGCGATTTGACCGGATATCCGGAGCATGAGCTGCTGTCCATGCGAGTATCGGATTTGTATGAAGAATCAGACCTGCCAAATTATGAAAGGTATCACTCACGTATCGTGAGTGGTGACTCTATTACCTTTGAATCAAAGCTTAGAATGCAGGATGGAACCCAAATAGACATTGAGTCTAGTAATTGCGTAATCATTGATTACGGCAATATGTTCATACAGACTATAGCTCGCAATGTAAGTGAACGGAAGAGAGTAGAACTATCCTTAAAAGAAAGCGAAGAAAAATTTAGATTACTCTCCGAACAGGCCATACTAAGTATTGCTATTCTTCAGGAGGACGGGTTCAAATACGCCAACGAAGCGTTTCTTAATTTGATAGGGTATTCGAGAGAAGAGCTATTTTCCATGAGCATCGATGACCTCACAAAGCATATACACCCGGACTTTCGCGATTTTGTCATGAGCCAGGCTCGGAAGAAAATGGCAGGCGAATCAGAAGAAATTATTGTCCATTATACGTACAAGCTGTTGACAACGTCCGGAGAAGAGAAATGGGTGGAACAATATTCCAAGCCCGTACTGTGGGAGGGAAAGTCGGCGGATTTTATAACGCTCATTGACATTACGGCGCATAAACAGGCCGAAGAAGCGCTTCGGGAGAGTGAAGCGAAGTATCGGGCGCTGGTCGAGAATTCCAGTGACGCCATTTTTATCGCTCAGGATGGGTGTCTTCGTTTTTCAAATCCGAGAACACTGGATCTTTCCGGTTATTCGGAACTTGACCTGAAAACGGTTTCCTTTTTAGAGATTATCCACCTCGACGACAGGGAGATGGTGCTCGACAGGCATAGGAGAAGGCTGAACGGCGAGGAGTTTCCATCAACGTATTCATTCAGAATCGTGCGAAAAAACGGCCAAATCCGATGGGTTCAACTGAACACCGCTCTCATAACGTGGGAAAACCGGCCGGCTACTTTGAATATCCTCAGAGACGTCTCCGCGCAAAAAGAACTGGAAGATCAGCTTCGTCAGTCCCAGAAGATGGAGGCCATCGGAACGCTTGCCGGAGGCATTGCCCACGATTTCAATAACATCTTGGGAGCGGTTCTGGGGTACGCGCAACTGGCGGGAACCCAGTTGCCGGACGACCACCCTGCCAGGAAGGACCTGCACGGAATCGTTCAGGCTGCCGGGCGGGCTAAGACGCTCGTCAGACAAATTCTGGCGTTCAGCAGAAGGGGTGAAACGGATAAGAGAGTATTGGATCTGAATGGTTGCGTCCAGGAAGCCACTACGATTCTGGAAAGGACCATCCCGAAAATGATCCATATTGAATTGGCGTTGGCTGGGGACCTGAAGGCCGTGGAAGGAGACGCGCAGCAGCTCGAACAGGTGATCATGAATCTTGTCAGTAACGCCGCCGACGCCATAGACGGCGAAGGACGAGTTACGATAGATACCCAAAACGTAACTGTGACCGACGAGACATGTAATTTCTGTGGCGAACCTTTCTCCGGCGATTTTGTGAGAATAAAGGTGTCGGACACGGGCCATGGAATGGACGAGAAGACGTTGATGAACATCTTCGATCCGTTCTTCACCACGAAAGAGATCGGGGCTGGCACGGGGCTGGGCCTGTCCGCGGTGTATGGAATCGTAACGAACCATGGCGGTCATGTTTTCTGCTCGAGCAGGCTCCATCAAGGCGCCACGTTTTACGTGTATCTACCTGCCCTCCAACCCGCGGCCGCGTCGGCGAGCTCGAGCAATCACGAGCCCCAACGTTCCTCGGGGGGAGGACGCGAAACCATACTGATCGTTGACGACGAAGACGACATCAGGAGCATCAGCGGGAGGATCTTGGAAATCAACGGTTACCCGGTCGTTGCCGCCGGCAGCGGAGAAGAAGCCTTGGATGTTTTCAGGAAAAACAAGAGCCGGATCAAATTGGTCATCCTTGATCTCGGCATGCCCGGCATTGGAGGAAGAAAGTGCCTCGACGAGCTTCTAAAGATCGACCCGAAACTCAAAGTGCTGATCAGCAGTGGGTATATACAACATGAATACGATATGAACGGTCTGGAGGGGGCGGCCGGCTTTATTCCAAAACCCTTCAAACAGGAAGAGATGATTGGCGCCATCAGGCAAATTCTATCGCACTAGAATCTGCCGCCTGAGGCGAAAACAGAGTAAAAAAGGGTCGTCTCGTGAGGAAAGGGGAACGCCGCGATAAACATGCGTCCCCCCTTTGAAGCATTACGCAACCAGTTTCGAAGCAATGGTTGCCACGTGCCGGCCCTGATAGCGGGCGGCGTCCAACTCATTCTCGCTCGGCATCCTCTCACCGGATCCCCCGGCAATGGTGGAAGCGCCGTACGGAGACCCTCCCGTAATTTCATCCATGCGCATCTGCCCCTGGAACGTATAGGGCAGCCCGACAATGATGAATCCCTGGTGCAGCAGGGTGATATGAAAGGATAGAATGGTGGATTCCTGACCTCCGTGCTGCGTATTGCTGCTGGTAAATACGCTTCCGACCTTTCCAACAAGCGCGCCTTTTGCCCAGAGCTGCCCCGTGGCGTCCAGGAATTGTCGCATCTGCCCGCACATATTGCCGAACCGGGTCGGCGTTCCGAATAGGATGGCGTCCGCTTCGGCCAGTTCCTGCACCGTGCAAATCGGCACGTGGGACATCGATTTCTGGGCCTCGACGGCTCCCATTTTTTCGAGCACTTCGGGCGGCAGCGTTTCGGGCGCCCGTTTCAGCACGACCTCGGCGCCCTCGACTTGCCGAGCGCCCTCTGCAATGGCTTGCGCCATTTTGTATACGTGTCCGTACATCGAATAGAAAACAATTAGCACCTTCATGATGGAATCCTCCTTTTACCTGCTTAACGTCGGTCTACACGTGTCGATTTACCCCTCATCGGCGTCTCTTCGTTGCCGGCATGTGCGAAAAGCGGCGCCTTTTGAAAACCGAAGGTTCCTCTCGAACAAACATCCGCGCCCCCGATGATGGGTCTGTCCTCAAAGATTCTACGGAGATACGCTTTACTCCGCCCGCCGCTCCGCGTGAAAACCGATCTTTTTCAGAAGCCGAACCAGCTCCGTTCGTTCTTCCGGCGTTAATATATCTGCGATCCTATCCAGATCTTCCCGGTGTTTCTCGTAAGCCTCATCGATCATTCCGCGACCCGCCGGGGTCAAGCCCACCACGTAGCGCCGGCCGTCCATGGGATCCTGCTTGCGCCGGACAAGTCCTTTACTTTCCAATCGATTGACAGCCGCGGTCATGGATCCGCTGCTGAGCAGCACCTTTTCCCCGATCCGGTTCACAGCCAAGGGCCCTTTATGCAGCAATGCTTCCATTATGGCGAAGTCCGACAAACCGAGCCCCGTCTCGGCGATGCTCTTCAAGTCCGCCTTTTCCATGGCCTTCGCCGCTTTCCAAAGCACCAATCGTATGCGAGGTCCTGTTTCCATGGTCTTAATCTAAAGCGTATTACCTTGATGTCAAGATAGTTGAGCATGGGAAAGTCTGCGGCGAAGAGGGGTGGTTGGCTGGGAGATCTTGGGGGACCGGTGGTCCCCCAGATCTCGCCTGCGGCGTTGGGCCGTCCCGCCGCGCGTTCCGGCCCATCGCGAGAGCGTTGAAGGAACTGATTCAGTGCATCCCGCCGGAAGGGCGATCGCGCAGGGAGTTTGGGAAGGGGTTCGGGGAAACCCCTCCTACGTCTGCTCATGAATAAAGGTATTGTGCCTGGTGCGCGGATGGTGGTAAGTGATACGGGCTTTTCCCCGGTTCAAAATGACCGGGAAACGTGTATTACGTCACAAGAGGAGTGGACACATGGACGGCGAGACGTTTAGAGACGCCCTCAAGGATTCTTTCCGGAAAAGAGGGCGGAAAAGGGCCATCGTTCGTTTGCGGGACGGCGAAATCGAGACGGTTCTCTCGTACGCTGAACTGCTCCGGGAGATGGAACAGATGGCCGGTGCGCTTCGGGAGTGGGGCGTTGGAAAAGGAGACCGGGTGGTTTTCTTTATGCCCAAATGTCTATTTTTCGTGGTGGCGCACCTGGCTCTCCAGGATTTGGGGGCCATTTCCGTGCCGTTGAATCCTGGATTCAAGAAGTCCGAGATGGCCTATCTGTTGGCCGATGCGGATCCAAAACTAGTGATAGTGGGGCCCGAACAGCAGGATCTGGTCCGGGAAATCGCTCCCCGCTTGAACAGGGTCGTAGTGGACACGGAGATTCCCTATACGGAGCTGGATTTTTTTCGGAGCCGGCGGGACAGCGTTTCTCCCATCGATCTCCGGCTCGCGGACCCGGCTCTGATCATCTACACGTCCGGAACCACGGGAAACCCCAAAGGCGCGGTCCTCACTCAAGGGAATCTCGTGCATGACGCCAGGAACATCGTCCAAGTATGGGAAATCGTGGAGTCGGACGTGTTGTGCCATGCCCTCCCTCTGTTCCACGTGCACGGCCTGTGTTTTGCCCTCCACACGGCGTTGATGGCTGGATCCACTGTCCTACTGATGGACCGGTTTGCACCGAAGACCGTCATCGGGACGTTGAAAAAGAGGGAAGGGCGCGAGGTGTGCACGGTGTACATGGCCGTGCCGGCCATGTACAGCGTACTGATGGATTTCGTACGGGACGATGCGCCTGACTTTAGTCATATCAGGCTGTGGGCGTCCGGATCCGCGCCGCTGCTGGTCAAGGATTTTGAAAGAATAAAGAAAACGCTGGGTCGGGAACCGGTGGAACGGGAAGGCATGTCCGAAACAGGGATGAATTTCTCGAATCCACTGCACGGCGCGCGGAAACCCGGCTCCATAGGACGGCCTTTGCCCGATCTCGAAGTCCGTATTGTGGATCCTAACAGTTTCAAAGACATGGGAACGGGCGAGACCGGGGAAATCTGGCTCAAAGGACCCTGTATCATTTCCGAATATTGGAGAAAGCCCGAAGAAACGTCCAAAACGTTCGAACAGGGTTGGTTCAGAACCGGCGACTTGGGTCACATGGACGAAGAGGGCTATTATTATCTGACGGACCGCATCAAGCACATCATTATTTCAGGCGGTGAGAACGTGTCTCCAAAAGAAGTCGAAACCGTCATCAACCGGGCGCCGGGGGTAATGGAGTCTTCCGTTGCCGGCGTGCCGGACGAAAAATGGGGGGAGAAGGTGGTGGCCGCCGTGGTGCTCAAACCCGGCTCGGACACGGACGAGAACACCATTTTCGAATACTGCAAGGAGCATCTACACAATTGGAAATGCCCCAAGGACATTCGATTCATCGATAAACTTCCCAAGAACACCATGGGAAAGGTGTTGAAGGATCAGGTCCGGCAACTCTTCGAGGCCTGAACGGATGTGATTTGGATCTGCTGAGGGGAACTTTTTAAAGTTTCCCACAGTAGGACAATACTATTCCATGCCTTGGAGCATACTTGCGTACGTCTCGGCCGACATGAGGTCTTCCAGGTCCTCCGGTTCTTCGATCTTGACTTTGATCATCCATCCCTCTTCGTAGGGGCTCGAGTTCACCAGCCGAGGATTTTCATCGAGGGCTTGGTTGATGGCCGTCACTTCACCTGACAGCGGGATAATCAGGTCTACGGCCGCCTTGCTCGACTCAACGGCTCCGTACTCTTCTCCCTTTTCGAAGCCTTCGCCCTCTTCGGGCAGGTCCACGAAGGTCAAGTCGCCAAGCTGCTTTTGTGCGTAGTCGGTTATGCCGATGACGGCGACGTCGCCCTTGATCCTTACCCAGGCATGGTCTTCGCTGTATCGAACGTCGTCCGGAAACGAAAGTTCACTCATATCTCCCATGATGCGCCTCCTCATATGATGAAAATGATCCGCCGGATGAACGATCGCGGCTTTCGCCGGTCGGCCGTGTGATCCGGGATGAAGCCACCATAAGGCACGCCGATGTTGATGTCAATCACGATAGTCTGCTTCAGTATACACAGAATATACTTGACAAATACCGGAGCGTTCATAGGTATACTCGGAGCTTAAACGGACAGGCCGATTCACGCGTGATGACAGGGTGAAGGAACCGCTGGGACTTCGAAGAGGCTGAGAAGGGGGTCGGACATGACAGCTCTTGCCGGAAAAGACGGAAGGCGAAGCGGAGGCCGGTCAGGGCATGAAGTAGAGCCTCTTTGTCCCCAGTTTGAGCGTGTCCATCATTCGATCCCGAGCGCGATGGACATGATGGCGGGAGCGTTCCACGAGTTTATTCAAGTCCCGGGCCCTCAGGGCATCGAGTATTTCGTGATGCTCTTTTGCGCCACTGATGCATGCATTGATGTCGTGGCAGGTCCAACTGACCACGGTCAGCTTTTCGTAACAATTGCGAAGTGCATAGGTGATGAAGGGATTGTTGGTGCACGTCTGGACGCAGTGGATATGGAAATCGAGGGCCTTGACCAGGGCGTCCGCGGGGCGGCCGTCTTCTATGATCGTTTCAACTTCTTGCAAAATGGCGGCCAGCTCCCCTATATGTCTGTCCGTCACGTTTTCGATAATGCGAGCCGCTGCCGCGACCTCGATCATCTCACGGAACTCGTACAGATCCTGAATGTCTTTCAGGCTGAATTGCTTTAAATAGAATCCTCTGGTGCCCTCGTACCGGGTTATGAGTCCGTCCTTTTCCAGCATGATCAAGGCTTCCCGGACCGGGGTCCGGCTGATATCCAGTTCCTTGGCCAGTTCGATTTCGCTCAGCTTCTGCCTCGGATCAAGTTCGTTTCGAATGATCTTGTCCTTGGTAAGCTGGTAGGCTCGGGAAGCGGTCGGACCTTCTGCTTTTCCCATTTACAATTTGCCTTTATCTTCCAGGTGAATGAGCGGACTAAAAAATATAGTATGGCCGACGCATCGGCATTCGATAAGTATACCGAGAATGCGCGAGATAAACCACTCGCTGTTCCAGCCACCGTGACTCAATCCAAGCAGTCCATCAAAAAGGGTTGGCGCTTGAAAAGAAACCAGGCAGCGGCCCGGCATTCCCGGACCGCTCGGTCCGGAGGCTCTCCGAGACCCGGTACCCGTTGCAGTATAGAAACGGATGAAGCGGGAGCTTCTTCGGGGATCTTCATGCAATTCGGGGAAGGGAACGGAAAGAGCCTCTGGGATTACACAGGAATTTTTGGTCGAAATGTCGAGTTCTTACATAATGGAGGAGACGAGTCTGGTTTTTTGACTTGACAGGATATTCGTTTTTCCCTATTTCAGTATACAATCTGTATACGAATTCCACGTTCAAATAAAACCCGTCGTTTTTCGTGTTCCTTTGCAGTGGTTTTGTAAGTTGGCGCACGTCCCACAACAATCTGGATAGCTCGAAAAGGTAATATCATCGAAAAGGTCTAACAGGAAAGGAGGTACACGACGTTTCAGGGCAGTTTATTCGCTTTAAGGGCCTTTTGAGTGTCAGGGCCTCGGTCCAGGCTACACCGTGCCGCCATCGGTCGGCACACCTGGAAATTCAGCTTCTTCCTTCGGCCTGTTGGAAGAAGCGAAAAGCAAACTTGCTGCTAACTTGACTAGAGAACGGAGGGCAACATGGCGACCATACACGATCCGATCAACATCGGGAAGTTAAAGCTTCCCAACCGCTTAGTACTGGCACCTACCGTAAAGAACCACGCCGGCGAAGATGGCTACATAAACGACCGGGTAATCAATGGGTTTGCAGAAGAGGCTCGAGGAGGTTGGGGACTTCTACAGTGCAGCGCCTCCTTTATCCACCCGGAAGGCTGCATCTTCCGAAACGAGATCGGAATCCATGACGACAGATGCATCAACGGCCTCGAGCGGCTGGCCTACGCCATCCACCGCGAAGGGACCCTCTGCTCGATCCAACTCATCCATGGCGGCGCCATCTGTAATTCAGCGATCACAGGCCTTCCCGTGGTGGGACCCAGTGAGAAGGGCGGCATATTCGGTCCTGTGAGAGGTCTTCCCACGGATGAAGTGGAGGAGAGGGCGCAATATTATGCGGACGCCGCGGTAAGGGCCAAAGAGGCGGGATTCGACGCGGTCAATATTCACAGTTGTCAGGGAACCCTCATTCAGCAGTTTATGTCTCCCTACACTAATCTGAGGGATGACAAATGGGGTAAGGACCCCGGTCTGTTCCCGGAAACCATTGCTAAGAAAGTGCGCGCGGCGGTGGGACCCGATTTTCCTGTCATATGGCGTCTGGCGGCCCACGAGTTTCTGGGCGACTGGCTCGGGGAGCCCGGCTATACCGAAGAGTGGGGCAAAACCATGGCCAAGCGTCTGGACCCGTACGTGGACTGCTTTGACGTCACCGGCGGACGCATCGGTTTTACCTCCATGTTTTCCTTCCCGCCGGTTTACGCCGAGCGGGGCACCCGCGTTCACCTGGCCACGGATATCAAGTCCGTTACCAAGAAACCCGTCATGGGCGTAGCCAAGATCATGGACGACAAACTGGCCAAGGAAATCGTGGCGAGCGGCCGCGCCGACCTGGTCCATGTCTGCCGTCCGGCCATAGCCGACCCGCACATGGCCAAGAAGATTCTCGAGGGGCGTCCCGAGGATATCCGCAAATGCATCTCGTGCAACTGGTGCCTCGAGACCCTGTTCAGACAATTGACCGTTCTCTGCGCCGTCAACCCCAATTACAGCCGTGAAAAGGAATACGAGCTCAAACCGGCGGTTAAGCCCAAGAAAGTCATGGTTATCGGCGGCGGCGTAGCCGGCATGGAATCGGCCATTACACTGGCTCAGCGCGGCCACAAGGTGGATCTGTATGAAGCGAGCGACGAACTGGGCGGACTGGTTCAGTTTGTGGCGTCTTCCCATCCGAGGTTGAACACGCGCGACCTTAGAAACATTGTGGACTATCACGTGGTGCAAGTGGAAAAGACGAAAGGGCTGACCGTGCACCTCGAGACCGAAGTGACGCAGGCTCTGGTGGACAAGGAGAAACCGGACGCCATTCTCGTAGCGGTGGGCTCGGAAGAATACATACCCGACATTCCCGGAATCAAATCCGCCAAGGTGGTGACCAACGAGGACTATCTCCGTAAGGAGGGATCCGTCCCCATGGGCTCGAAGGTGGTGGTCATCGGCGGAAACTACGGAGCGGAGACAGCCGTTTCCCTGGCCCGGGAGGGCAAGGACGTCACCATGGTGGAGGAGAGCGACAAGATCGTTCGACCCATCTACATACAGGATCTGTACTCCCGTACGTTCATGCTCGAGAGACTCTTGACTGATGCCAAGGTGAAGGTGTTGAAGAAAACCAAGGTCCTCGAGATTACCGATGCCGGGGTGGTTGTCGAGAATGGCGGCGGCAAACAGACGTTGCCGTGCGACAAGGTGCTTCTGGCCTACAACCGCAAGCCCAAATCGGCATTGTTTGAAAAACTGAAAGGCAAAGCCCCGGAAGTGTACGCTGCCGGTGATTGCGTCAAACCCTATGACATCTACCATGCCATCGACGACGGTGCGTATTACGGACGCAAGATTTAACTTTCGTTTCGGCCACAGCTCAAGAACGAATCCGTGGTAGTCACCGTTTCTTGCACCATTTTCACTGCCGTCTTAACTAGCTGCCACCCGGCCGAACCGGGCGGCAGCCAGGTCTAACAGGCCGAATGGAAAGCGCGCCGGCGCTTTTCATTCGGCTCTGCGGGGGGGTCCGTGCGTCGAGGGCGCCGAGTGATGTGGTGACGCAGGGGCGTTTGGGCGCTCGAAATGCACCGGCCGTCAGACCTTGAACACGAATGAGACGCCGAGAGCGCACTCAGGAGCTTCGAGCGTGCGCGAAGCCGTCGGTTTATCGATATGCCGTCAACCGTTCATCATGGAACCGATTGAATTATGACTCCGTCCGAGCCGAAGAAAGTCTTACGGATCGATCTGGATCGGGAGCGATCCGAAACCCTGGAGATCCCGACCGGGGTGTTGTTGGAATGTCCTTCCGGGGCCGCGCTGGCCACCCGTTTGTTAACCGATCACCTGCCCTCGGGGACCGATCCACTGGCGCCGGAAAGTGTTATCGTATTCGCTGCGGGGCTTCTGGCGGGCCTGCCGTATCCCGGATCGACCCGGTTCGCCGTTGCGGCCAAGTCCCCTCTGACGGGATGTTGGGCCGGGGGAACCATGGGCGGCGAGTTTGCCTGGTCCCTGTGCCGATCCGAATGGTCGGCCGTGGTGCTTCGGGGCCGCGCTCGAGACGGGTGCTATGTGTTGTTGGACGAGGGCCGTGTGTACTTCCGTCCGGCCAAGCCGTTTTTGGGCATGTCTCTGGTACGGACGAGGGAAGCGCTTCGGCGTACGTGGGGTGAGGACATCGCCGTCCTCGGTGTGGGACCGGCCGGCGAGGCGGGGGTACGGTTCGCCTCGGTGAGCGACGGCTCCCCGGAACGGGGAGTCCGGGGCGGCCTTGGAGCCGTATTCGGTTCGAAAAATTTGAAGGCTCTGGTGATCCGCCCGGACAGACCGGTAAGAATCGAGCAACCGGAAGCGTTTCTTAAGGCTGCGGCTCCCTTGATCCGTTCCCTGAGCGAGGCCGGCGATCATCCGGCCGTGAACATGGGGACTCCCTTGGCTTTGAGAAACCTGAACCAGGTCAACGCCTTACCGAGTCACAACTTCCGGAACGCCGGCTTCGAGGAGAGCTGGTTTGATGCCGTGGAGGGCCTTGCTGTCAAGAAGAGGGCCTGTATTGGATGCCCTCTGTCTTGTGGGAACCTGTTTTTTCCGGAAGAAGATTACGGGAAGTCCGGGGAAGCGGTCGATCTGCCGTTGTTCCCCGAACACCTGTGGGCCCTGGGTCCCCTGTTGGATATCAAGGAAACAGAGGAAACCCTCAAAACGCTCGGGATTTGCCGCGATATGGGGCTGGACCCCGTCTCCATGGGTATCGTGGCGGCCTGGGCGGCCGAGTGCCTGGAAAACGGGATCGATCTGGGAGTGGATCTTGGCGCCGAGGCGGGATTCGGCGGGGGTCCGTGGCTCGCGTCCCTGCCCGCGGAACTGATTTCCGGATCCGAGCTTGGTGACCTGCTGGGCATGGGGGTATTTAGTGCGGCCAAGAAACTGGGGCCCGAGGCGTTGAAGTTCGCCGTGCATTTTGGGGGCCAGGAGCTTTCGTACGCGGACCCCAGGAGGGCCTTCCGGCCTCTCTCCTATCTCGGCCCCGCCGTGGATCCGACTACGGTGGACGCCGGTCCCGAACGAACGTTAAAAGACGAGGAATGGGCGTCGGAGATGATCCGGCTGGAAGACCGCTGGGCCCTGCTCGAAACCGTGGGCGTTTGTCCCCGGGTGTTTGCCGCCCAGCCGGATCCTCTGGAAAAGCTGGCCGCCATGTGCCGACTCGTGATCGGCGACGCGGCGTCGGACGAGTGTTTGCCGGGTTGGGGCCGACGGTGCGTCGAAGGAATCAAGTCGTTTGATTGGAGGGAAGGATCGAGGCCCTCCGGGCTTACCTTGGCCGAGCGTTTTTTTTCGGAGGACCTGGCGGGAAACGGGGAGACCTATGCGGTTCTCGATCGAACGCATTGGAAGAACCGCATGGAAACCTATTTCACGGCGCGCGGATGGACTTCGGAGGGCATGCCGCCGGAAGGAAGACGATGAGCGGACGACCCTTTCCGGAGAGCGGCCGTATAGTATAAATTGGAGATGTCAAGGTAATGAAGGTGAGAGAACATGAGCCTGAATGATGGAAAAGGTCTCAGAATCGGTGTGTTTCTGTGTCATTGCGGCGCCAACATCGCGGGAGTGCTGGACATGACGGAACTGAGCGAGTACGCCTCGAGGCTGCCGGGAGTGGTGAAGGTGGCGGCCAACCTCTACACCTGTTCCGATCCGGGACAGCAGGAGATCGTGAACATCATCAGGGAAAACGAACTCGATCGCGTGGTGGTGGCCGGCTGTTCGCCCAAGCTTCATGAGGAGACGTTCCGGAGATGCGTGATCCAGGCGGGGCTGAATCCCTTTCTTATGGAAATGATCAATGTTCGCGAGCATGTGACCTGGGTTCATACCCACGAACCCGCCGCCGCCCAGGAGAAGGCCAAGGATATGCTGGCCACGGCCGTGGTGCGGGCCGGGCTGCTCGAGCCTCTCGAGTACATCCGGGTCCCGGTGACCAAGCGGGCCTTGGTGGTGGGAGGCTGCATTGCCGGCATCGAGGCGGCTCTGGATCTGGCGGAAGCAGGGGTGCAAACCATCCTGGTGGAACGGGAACCGAGCATCGGGGGCCGGATGGCCCAGCTCTGCAAGACGTTCCCGACCATGGACTGCCCCATTTGAATATTGGCCCCCAAGATGGTGGACGCGGCGCGTCACCCCAACATCGAGTTGATGACCTATTGCGAAGTCAAGAAGTGCGAAGGCTACGTGGGCAATTTCCGCGTGACCGTCGAACACAAGCCGAGGTACGTCCGGGAGACCTGCAACGCCTGCCGGGATTGTCTCGAGGTGTGCCCGATCAATGTACCCAACGAGTTCGATTTCGGCCTGAGCTATCGACACGCCATCTATCAGCCCTTTGCCCAGGCCGTTCCGAGCACCTTCGTCGTGGATCCAAAATCCTGCATTCACTGCTATAAGTGCGTGGATGTCTGCGATCGCCGGTCCGTAGATTTCTCCCAGGCGGTCCGGGAAGAAGTGATCGAGGCGGGCGCCGTCATTTTATCCACCGGCTTCGACGTGTTCGATCCGTCGGCCCTTTCGGAGTACGGTTACGGCCGCCACGACGATGTAATCACGGGTATGGATCTCGAGCGTTTGCTGGATCCGGGCGGCCCGACCAAGGGGAGTCTTATACGGCCTTCGGATTTCAAGAAACCGGACCGCGTCGGTTTCATTCAGTGCGCGGGCTCGAGAGACAAGAAGTACAACGCCTACTGCTCGGGTTACTGCTGCATGGCCAGCCTGAAGACGGCCATCCATATCCGGGAGAAGTATCCGGACGTGGAAGTGGCGATCTTCTACCTGGACATTCGGACTCCCTACAAAGGGTACGAGGAATTCTTCGCGCGGGCCCGGAGGGCGGGAGTGATCTTCATCCAGGGAAAACCGTCCGAAGTGGCGCCTCCGAGCCGGGGTAAACATCTTATAGTCTATGCAGAGGATCGGGACCAGGGCCGACCCGTGGAATGGGAGACCGACCTCGTGGTTCTGGCGACCGGAGCGGTGCCTTCCGCGGGCACGGACAAGCTGAGCTCCATCATGTCCGCAAGCCGTGACGAGACGGGATTTTTCCGGGAATATCATCCAAAACTGAGGCCCGTGGACGCTCCCACGGAAGGGGTGTTTTTCGCCGGGGCCTCGTGCGGGTCCAAGGATATTCCCTATAGCGTGGCCCAAGGCAGCGCCGCCGCGGCTCGCGCCTCCCGAGTGCTCATGAAGGAGAGCCTGGTGATCGAACCCATCGTGGCCCGGGCCGACGCAACCCTCTGCCGAAACGTGGCGAAGAAGTGCGGTGTTTGCGCGACGCGTTGCCCGTTCGGCGCCATCAGCGTGGAGGCCGGCGAAGCCGCCGTGGTCCACCCGGCCAAATGCATGGGGTGCGGGACCTGCGTGGCCGAATGCCCGACGGGAGCCATCACTCAGGCTCATTTCCATGATCTTCAGATCCACGCTCAGATCCAGTCTCATCTAAGGAAGAACCCCGAGGACAAGATCCTGTCGTTCATGTGCTGGTGGTGCAGTTATCCCGGGGCGGATAACGCGGGAGTCAATCACCTGCAGTACCCGGCTTCTTCCCGGGGCATCCGGGTGATGTGCGCCGGTAGGATCAAGCGGGATTTCGTGCTCGAGGCCTTTCGGCGGGGAGCGGGCATGGTGCTGGTGTCGGGGTGCCATCCCCAGGACTGCCACTATTTGACCGGCCAGCACTACGCCGAGAAACGGATGACCGCCGTGCCCGGCCGCCTGGAAAAACTGGGCATTTCCCCGGAGCGGTTCCGCGTGGAATGGATCTCCGCGGCCGAGGGGGAGAAGTACGCTCGGGTGATCACCGAGATGCACCGGACCCTAAAGGACCTGGGAAAAGACCGCATCCGGAAAGAAAACGAAGCGGCCTTGCCGGAACTCGATAAACGCCTGGCCCACGTTCCGGATCTGATCCTTTCGCATTTGGAATAGAGGACATTCGTGGAAAACCTGATAGAAGAGTTAAAGGCATTCGACTTGCCCGTGAGGGCGCGGGCCTGTTACCAGTGCGGCGCCTGCACGGGCGGCTGTCCGGTGGGCAGGTTCCGGTGGGACTTCAATCCACGGCGATTCATCGAGATGATCGTCCGGGGGCGCCTGGAGGAACTGGTGAAGAACCCCGGCCTATGGCTGTGTTCGCATTGCCTGACCTGCCTCGAGCGTTGTCCCCAGCAGATCGAGGTGTCCGAGATTATCATGCACGTGAAGAACGCCTCGGCGAGAAGGGGGTATGCGCCCGAGAACGATGTGAAAATGGCGGACCAGATCATGACTCGGGGCTGGAGCGAGGAACCGATCAAGCGGATGCTGAAGAAGCGAAGCAATCTGGGTCTCCCCGAGCCGGCTCCCGGCATCGGTGCGGAAGACCTCGCGGCCCTGGCTTCGATCCTTTGCTGGACGGCGAAGATGGAGACCTTCAAGAGAAGGGAAGAGGAGGTCCGGGAAGCGGACCCCGAAACCGAAGGAAACCCGGCGGAGTAGAGAACCTTGACCGAAAACAACGAATATCGTTTTTTCCCGGGATGCCTGATCCGGGCCCGGCTCCCGCATGTCGAGAAGTCGGCTCGGCTCGTCCTGAATAGACTGGGTGTGGGGCTCTCGGAAGTGGAAGGAGCCTCTTGCTGTCCGAATCCGGTCTATTTCCGGGATCTGGATCACGAAGCCTGGCTGATGCTGGCGGCGCGCAATCTCGCCATCGCCGGCAAACCGATGATGACGCTCTGCTCGGGCTGTTACAGCACGTTCCGTGAGGCCGAGCATGCGCTGGACGAGAGCCCCATGCTCCGGCGGAAGATTGGAGAGCACCTCGATCGTCTGGGACTGAAACTGCCCTCCGGGTCCCGGGCGGAGCATTTCGCCCGGTTCCTGTACGAGAAGGTCGGTCCGGCGAAGCTGGAAGAGCGGGTCGTCCGGTCCCTGAAGGGGCTGAAGGTCGTCTTTCACCCGGGCTGCCACCTTGTTCGCCCGTCACGGATTCACGAATTCGATGACCCGGACAACCCGACCAAACTCGAGGAATTGGTTTGGGCCCTGGGTGCGGAAGTCCTGGACTACCCCCGAAAGATGCTCTGTTGCGGCTTTACGGTCATGGGCGTGGATCGCGATCTGTCTCTGCGCATGGGATTCGAGAAACTGAAAATCATGAAAGAATCCGGGGCCCAGGCAGTGGTGCTGGTGTGTCCTTCGTGCATGGTGCAGCTCGACAGGAACCAGCGGCTGATCGAACAGGAATTCGACACGAAACTGTCTCTTCCCGTGTTCTATCTGACCGAACTCATCGGGCTGGCCTTTGGCGAATCGTCGGACAGCCTGGGGCTAGGTCTTCACCTGGTGGATGTAGAACCGCTGGTCCGGGAGTTGTTGGGACTGGAAGAGGATCGGGATGTGGATGTTTCCCCGTCCAGGGAGTGAGGTTCATGAGGCTAGGGAAAACCAAAAAGTCTAAAACCGTTGACGGGAACCTGCTTCTGCACCGCCGGATGATCGGCCTCGAGCAGGAGCTCTATCTGGATCGTCGGAAATGTTGCGGCTGCGGGGACTGTGAAAACCTCTGCCCCGCGGAGGCGGTGTCTTCGACGGAGCCGGTGGTGGACAACGGGACCGTCCGGAAGCGTGTGATCGTGGACGTGGATCCGGAGGAGTGCACGTTCTGCGGCGCATGCGCCGTCGTTTGCCCGGCTAAGGCGATTGCTTGGCGTGAAAACGAACGGACGGTTCCCAATGTTATTACTAAAGCCATCCTTCCGGCTTTGGACGAAGCCATCGAAGTCCGGGCGGAGGACTGCCGGATCGAGTGCGGGCTGGCTTGCGAGTCCTCGTGCCCGGTTGACGCCATCGAGGTCGAGACCGAGACCGGCGAGGACAAAGAGCGCATCGCCGAAGTGAGGATCGACCGGGAACAGTGCCTCTATTGCGGAAAATGCGAGCCCGCCTGTCCCTTCGATCTGATTGCGGTCCGGAGTGCGAGGTCCGGCGTGGTTTCGTTCAGGCCGGAACACTGTCTCCCGTCCTGCAGGGCCTGCACGGAGGTATGCCCCACCGGGGCCCTTTATGTGCAGGATGATCGGGTACGACTGGAAGAAGCACACTGCATCTACTGCCGGGCCTGCGCCGTCGTCTGTCCCGCAACCGAGGCCCTCGAGGTGAGGCGGGAACGGATTCGGGGTCTGCCGCTTTCTTCCGAATTGTGGGCGGACTACCAGGGCAAGCTCGTTTCCGCCGCCGCGAGGATTCGCTTGATCCGGGAAAACGCCGCCCGAAAGAGAGAACGGGCGTTTCGAACCCGCATCGATTGACCGTAAGGAGCCGTCATGCCTGAAAAAACGATGCTGCAATGCGACCGGAACCTGTGTAACGGCTGCCGCCTGTGCGAGATGGCCTGTTCGGCGGTAAAAGCGGGTGTCTTCGACCCGCGGGTATCGCGAATCAAGGTTCTCGAGGCGGGCAAAGGGATGGCCAAGGCCTACACCTGCGTGAGTTGCGAGGGGGATCCGGCGTGTGTGATGGCGTGCCCGCAGCGCGGGCTCTCCCGGGACCCCGCAACCCGGGCCATTCAGGTGCCGAAGGAACAGTGCAATCAGTGCGGCCGGTGCGTGGAAGCCTGCCCTTACGGGGCCATTGTGTTGATCTCGGAAGAGGAGCCGGCGGTGGTGTGCGACTTGTGCCCGGATCGGGATGAACCGGCCTGCGTGACGTTCTGTCCCACGGGGGCTCTCAAGGTTACCACCGCGCTCCCCATACCGAGAAAGGTCGCCAAACGGCAGATCAATATCAGCCTTGGATGCAACAACTGCGGACAATGCGTCACGACCTGCTCGTCCCAGATTCTAAAGGTGATCGACGGCTGGCTGGTTCCCACGGAACCGGCCAAGTGCCAGGTATGCGAGCATTGCGCCACCAATTGCCCCCTGCAGGCCATTCGCATCAATCGACGCAGCAAAGTCCTTTTTTGATGAGCGGCTCGGGTTATCTGCCGGCGGTAATACAGATTCTGAGGTGCTAACCGAGTTGAGCGGAAGGAGATTAGGATGGAGCCCTGGAAACCATGGGATGAGCTGTTGGCCGAACTCGAGGCCAAGGAGAACAAGGCGAAACTGGGCGGCGGCCCTGAAAAACAGGAGGCCCAGAAAGCCAAGGGAAAGCTTCTCTGCCGGGAACGGATCGACGCCCTGGTGGATCCCGGCACCTTCAGAGAGATCAATATGCTGGCCGAAACCCAGACCTTTGAATTCGACATGCAGGACAAGAAGATCCTGGGAGACGGTGTGGTTACGGGTATGGCGAAGATCAACGGCCGAAACGTCTTCGTATACTCCCAGGATGTAACGGTTTTCGGCGGCTCGGCCGGACGGGCCCATGGAGAAAAAATCAACCTGATGTTGCGTATGGCCCGCAGGGCGGGGGCGCCGGTCATCGGGCTGTACGAGTCGGCGGGGGGCCGTATCCAGGACGGCATGCAAAATGAGTCCGGCTATGGGCAGATGTTTTTCGAAAATACCCAATGCTCGGGCGTTGTGCCGCAGATTGCAGCCATCATGGGCGCCTGCACCGGTGGAGGGGTTTATTCACCCGCTATCATGGACTTTATCGTCCAGGTCAAGGGAACGGCGCAAATGTTTATTACCGGCCCGGCGGTCATCAAAGAAGTCACGGGCGAAGAAATTTCCTTCGAAGGTTTAGGCGGGTATGCGGTTCACACAGGTAAATCCGGAGTGGCTCACTTTGCAGCCGAAAACGACCTTGAATGTTGCGAGTTGATCCGGAGACTGCTGTCCTATCTGCCCCAGAACAACCGTGAGGTACCTCCCGCAAAAGAGTTGGAAGACGATCCGGAACGAACCAACGATATTCTGACGGAGATCGTTCCCGCCGAACCGCGGAAGACCTACGATATGGGTCGTGTGATTCGCGAACTCATGGACATGGACACTTTCTTGGAGGTCCACGCCTCTTTTGCGAAGAGCATGATCGTGGGATTCGGCCGGCTGAGCGGCAAGGTCGCAGGCGTGGTGGCCAATCAGCCCAAGTACCTGGGGGGCACCATCGACATCGATGCCGCGGACAAGGCGGCGCGGTTCATCCGGTTTTGTGACTGCTTTAATATCCCGCTGATCGTGCTGGCTGACGTGCCCGGCTACCTTCCGGGTTCCGATCAGGAGCGGCGGGGCATCATCAGACACGGGGCAAAGATGCTCTATTCGTTTTCCGAGGCCACCGTACCCAAAATCACCATTGTTTTGAGAAAATACTACGGCGGCGCCATACCGGCCATGTGCTGCCACGAGACGGGGGCGGACATCCTTCTGGCCTGGCCCACGGCCGAATTTGCCATGCTCGGTTCCCAAGCGGCCGTACCGATCCTTTACAGAAAAGAAATCGCGGAGGCCGACGACCAGGAGAAGGTCCGGCAAGAGAAAATCGTCGAGTATAAAGAGACCATATTGTCGCCTTATTACTCAGCATCCAAGCAATACATAGATGGGGTGATCCATCCCAAGGACACGAGACGATGGCTGATCTGGGCGTTGGGGGTCTTCAAGGACAAGAAACCGGAAGGCGCGATATGGCGAAAGCACGGTAATATACCGCTTTAGCCGGCTTTCGTGGAAAGTCCTACTCCGAATCGTTTGGAGAAAGTATTTCAAAACAGTGCTGACCGGAATCGAACAGCGATCCGGTTAACCGGAAGAATGCACGGCAGCGCACTAATCAGTTGAGGAGTTCGAAATGGCGGGACCGCTTACGGGCGTGAAAGTGTTGAGTTTTGGACGCGTCTTGGCAGGACCGTACGCGGCCATGTTAATGGCGGATCTTGGCGCCGAGGTCTTTAAGATCGAGGACCGGGAGAAGGGTGATATGGCCCGAAACAATGGTCCCTTCATCAAAGACGTCAGTTCCTATTTCCTCAGTGTCAACAGAGGCAAAAAGAGCGTTGGCTTGAACATGCGTCACGATAAGGCTCAGAAATTGCTCCTGAAGCTGATTGGTACAATCGATATCCTGGTGGAGAACTTTCGTCCGGGCGTCATGAAAAAGATGGGGCTTGACTATGATTCGCTCAAAGAGCTGAACCCCGGCTTGGTCTATGTTTCCATTTCAGGCTTTGGGCAGTACGGCCCCTATGCTCAGAAACCGGCCTTTGATATGATCGCCCAAGGCATGGGCGGCACGGTGAGTATCACGGGGGAAGCCGACAGGCCGCCCGTTCGCGTAGGCTATTCCATTGGAGATATCGGAGCGGCCCTCTATGCTGTGACCGCTGCCATGGCTGCCTTGTACGAGCGCGAAAAAACCGGACTGGGCCAACAGGTGGACGTGGCCATGCTAGACTGTCAGGTGGCTCTGTGCGAGAATGCCTGCGCGCGCTACTTCGCTACCGGGGAGGTCCCTCGTCCACTTGGGAGCCGGCATCCTATTGTTACACCTTTCCAAGTCTTTCCAACGAAGACCGATGACATGGTCGTCATCACGTTTCGGGATGAGGAGTGGAGAAATCTGTGTCGCGTGATCGGACGGGAAGAATGGATCGAAGACGAACGGTTTAACACGTCGGCGAATAGGACGGAGCATCACGCCGAGCTGGAACCTCTGCTCGTAGAGATCTTCAAGCAGAAGACCCGGGACGAATGGCTGAATCTGCTCGAGCAGCAAGGGATTGTGGTGAGTCCGGTGAACAATATTCAGCAGGCTGTCTCGGATCCGCACGTCCTTGAGAGGGAAATGATATTAGCCGTGGACCATAGCCGCCTCGGGAAAGTGAACGTGGTGGGTACGCCGATGAAATTCTCGCGTACTCCCTGTCGGATCGAAAAGGCGTCGCCGGACCTGGGCGAGCATACAGCCGAATTCCTCGAGGAATGGCTCGGTTTGTCACCGGAAGAGATTGATAGTCTGAGGGTGGAAAAGGTAATCTAAAAAAAGCCCTCCGTGGAAAAAAAGTTTTCGTCGTAACAGACGCTCGGACAACCTTAGGAAGAGCTGTAAAGCAGCCCCGAGGCATTAAAAGGAGACGCGAATATGGCTGTGGAAAAGATATTCATTCTTCCGAGCGGTTTTCTGGACATCGACCGATCCATTTTCCTCTCCAACACGGACATGGGCCGAGTGATCAAGGCCCCGGTGTATACCATTCTTCTCATGGATACTGAAGGGCCGATCCTCATTGACGCAGGTCTGAACACAGACGGTCTCACTGAGCCGGAAAAGACCTGGGGGCCGCGAGCCAAGATCATCAAACCGCACTTGACGCAGGAGGACGATGTTCGTCTCAGGTTGAAGGCGTTGGGTTTATCGGTCTCGGACATCAGGATGGTGATTCTGACGCACATGCACTGGGATCATACCGGCGCCTTGCGCTTTTTCAAGCACTGCCCCATTATTGTACAAAAGGAAGAGTATCGGTTTGCCTTCAACCCGGATCCGTTCATTTCGGCGCCGTACATGGCCAATCACTTCAAGCACCCTCTGGACTTTCAGCTTCTGGAGGGAGACGGGTTTGTAACATCCGATGTTTCGGTCATCAGGACTCCGGGACACACACCCGGACACCAGTCGGTTTTGGTGAAGACGGCGGATGGAAGATTCTGCATTTTTCCCGGTGACGCCATGCCCCTTGTGGAGAATCTGGAACGGAAGATACCGCTCAGCAATGCTTATAGCGCCAAGCAGTGTGTGGAAAGCCTCTATCGCCTGGAACATCTGGCTCGCTTGCTCGATGCCGACATCATTCCTTCCCACGATATGGCGGCTTACGAGGCGCTAAACAAGAGTCCCGAGGCTCTGTAGGGGGCGAAACCCGGCCGTAGCAGGCCCGCAAACGAACTAAGGAGGCTTATACCATGGCTTTGATGACGGCTGAACAATACGAAGAGAGCTTGCGAGCTCTGAACCTGAAGGTCTACATGTTCGGGAAAAAGCTTGAGAACGTGGTGGATGATCCCATCATCCGTCCTTCCATGAACGCAGTTGCCGTCACGTATGAGTTGGCTCATCAACCGGAATACGAAAACCTCATGACGGCTCGATCCCACCTCACGGGTGAAAAGATCAATCGTTTTACTCATATACACCAGAGCGTGGACGATCTTGTCAAGAAGAGCAAGATGGGGCGTTTGCTGGGCAGACTGACGGGTTGCTGCTTTCAGAGATGCGTGGGTATGGATGCCCTGAACGCCCTTTCCATTGTTACCTACAATACGGACCGGAAGCACGGGACCACGTACTACGATCGCTTTCTGGATTACCTCCGCCATGTTCAGGAAAGAGACCTGATCTGCGACGGGGCCATGACGGATCCAAAGGGGCACAGAGGGACCCCTCCTCACAAGCAGCCCGACCCGGATCATTTCGTTCACGTGGTGGAAGAGCAATCCGACGGCATCATCGTCCGGGGAGCCAAGGCGCATCAGACCGGAGCGGTCAACTCTCACGAAATCATCGTGATGCCGACCCTGGCCATGCGAGAGGAAGACAGGGACTATGCCGTGAGTTTCGCATTGCCCAGCGATACAAAAGGAATCACCTATATTGTGGGTCGCCAATCCTGTGATACCCGAAAACTGGAAGGCGGCTGCATGGACCGGGGAAATGTCCTTTACGGGGGACATGAAGCACTGGTTGTCTTCGAAGATGTGTTTGTCCCCTGGGACAGAGTGTTCATGTACAAAGAGCATGAGATGGCAGTGCAGCTGGTGGAGAGTTTTGCCGGCTACCATCGCCAGAGTTACGCATGCAAAGTCGGAGTCGGAGACGTTCTAATCGGCGCGGCCCAGTTGGTGGCCGAATATAATGGAGTGGCCGGGGCCAGCCATGTAAAGGACAAGCTCATCGAGATGAATCATCTCAATGAAACACTCTATTGCGGCTGCATCGCCTGCGCTTCGGAAGGATACCAGGAACCCAGCGGAACGTATTCGGTGGACACGCTGCTGGCCAATGTGCACAAACAGAACGTGACGAGGTTTCCCTACGAGATTTCAAGACTGGCGCAGGATCTCGCGGGCGGACTCATGGTCACCTGTCCATCGGAACAGGATTTGAACTCGCCGGAAGTGGGCCATCTGGTGACCAAATACCTGCAGGCCGATCCTAATGTTTCCATGAAGGACCGGATGCACGTGCTCCGGCTCATCGAAAATTTGACTCTAGGCGCCGCCGCTGTTGGATACCTGACCGAGTCCATGCATGGAGCAGGTTCTCCTCAGGCCCAGCGGGTCATGATCGCGAGACGAGTGGATATGCAGGAAAAGATCAAAGCGGCGAAAAGACTCTGCGGCATTACGGAATAGGACTCATTCGGGGAAAAACGGCTCAATGCCGGCGGCTCTCGTCGGACGACTCGTCCGTATCCGCTTCGGCCGCTTCTGAATAGGTAGGTTGCACGAACGAAACCGCCCCTGTCTCCGGGACAGGGGCGGTTTGCGGGTACGGGGAAAGGTGTTTTTCCACCTTCGGTTCGAGGGCCGGTAACACAGATACCTAAGCCAATTCTGCGCGTTATCAGCCGGGTACCCCGGCGCCGGCGGGCTTCACCAACCACGATTTGTTTTCAACGGTCAGAGTCAGCCCGAAAAGCTCCTTGCTCGCTTGTCGTATGAACCGGTCAAATTCGTCGGTCAAGTCCAGGTAATTGACAAATACGTATTTCAGGGCTTCGTCAGGCTCTTGAGCCTCGACTTCCCATGTGCCGTTCTTTGTCCAAATTCCTTTGGATGCATCCAATTTTCGCTGTTCTACTGTCCACTTAGCCATGTTACTCCTTTCGTTCAGACTGCTTTACCGTCGCCGCTCGGCCCGGTTGCCTGTCAGAAGGCTCCGCGGAACCCCATATCCCAGGGAATTCAGAAGACCTTCCACCTGCCCGTTCTCAGGACCGGCCGGGCTTCAGGGTTGATAGGTGATTTCAGTCTCTGCGATCGGCGCGGCGCCTTGGAAAACCATGATTCCAAACAACGGATGCATTATCCATTTTCAATGATGATATGTAAACCGTTACGTGTAATAGGAATTTCACTCAAGCCAAGAACTGAGTTGACGATACTAGCTTGAAGGTGGCAACGTAAAACGATCACTTGTTGTCGGCGAACGGAGAACACAGGAAGACGGATGATGCGCGTCCAAAACCCGAATCCCAAAATGTCTGAACCCGAGTACTTGCGGCGGCTTTACAAGTATCATTATCAAGGAGCCTGGCTCCGATCGGGCGCAAGTTTATTCATGTGGCTGTTCGCCTTGACGGCTTACGGGTTGCATCTTATCGGACCGAACAACTTCTTCGGTATCAGTGCTACCGTCGTTTACCTCATCCTGATCAATCCGCCCGTTTTGTGGTTGTTGAGGCGCATTTCGAATCGACGGCTTGCGGATGGTTTCTCTCTTTTCGTCAATCTATTGGATGTCATCGGGTACACGGCTGTCATCTACTTCCTGGGAGGCATCAGGGCCTTGTACTTGACACCCCTGTACGCTGTCCTCACAGCGTATTTGGGTGCAATCGGCCCTTGGAGATTACCGTTTATCGTAGCTTCGTTTTGTGGAATTGCCCTGGCCGGCTCGGTGGCATTGGAGCATTTCGGATTCCTTCCCAGTCAGGACCCCCTCCAAAGTATGCCCCTGCCCGGACTGAATCAGGCCGCCATAGTAATCACGGTGATCTGTTATCTTCAGGTGGCGGCTTTTGTCTCGGCGTATACCGGGCGTCTCTTGAAAAGAAGTGAGCGGGATCTACGCAAAAAGAATATCGAGCTTGAAGAGAAGACAAACCATTTGCAGTACGTTGAGAAAGAATTGCTCATCGCCCAGCAAGCGATGGAAAAGCGAGTTATAGAAAGAACCAGCGACCTTAGAAATGCGAATAAGCAGCTGAATGATGAAATATCTGTGCGCAGGCGCGCCGAAGAGGCGCTGCGGGAGAGCGAGGAGCGTTATAGGCAGCTTTCCGACGGAATCACGGATGTCTTTTTCGCATTGGATCGTGGGCTGAACTGCGTTTTCTGGAATAAGTCTTCCGAGAATCTTACCGGGATTCCTGCGGCCGAGGCTATCGGAACCTCTTTCTATGAACTGTTTGCAGGCATCAAGGGGTCAATGATTGAACAACTATGTATCAACGTTTTAAGTACCGGTGAGGCGAACAGTTCGGAGTCTGAAATCGAGATTAAGTCCACACGCTATTTTCTTGATGTAAATGTCTATCCAACCCCCAGTGGAATCGTTGTACTTGCAAAAGATATTACTTATCGGAAACTGGTGGAGGAGGAGAAGCAAACACTTCAATACAGACTCAATGCCGTCAAGAGAGTGGACGCCATTGCTACCTTGGCGGGTGGAATAGCTCACCAGTTCAACAATAAAATATCTGCCATAACCGGCTACTTGGATCTGGCAAGCATAAACTATGAGGATCGGGACAAAGTAGCGAGGTATTTTAAATCAATGAGGGAATCCGCCCGAAGCATGACCCAGCTTACCGAACAGCTTCTGGCTTACGCCCGGGGAGGAAAATATCGGGTCAAAGAGGTAGTAATGAGTGACTTCATTCGAGACACGCTGCCCGTACTTCTGGATTCGCTCAAGGATTCAATGGAGGTGGAGACAAAGCTGCCGCCCGATGTGCGGAGTGTCGAAGCAGACGTGACTCAGCTGCAAATGGTGCTGTCCGCCATATTGAACAACGCATCTGAAGCGCTTGAAGGGAAGGGTAGAATTCGGATCTCGTGCGCAAACGAAGCCATCAGCCAGGATCGGATAAACGGTTTTCAGGTGGTACCCGGACGTTACGTATGCGTGAGCATCGAGGATAACGGAAAAGGAATGGATGAAGTTACAAAGCAGCGGATCTTCGAACCTTTCTTCACAACCAAGTCCACCGGTCGAGGTCTGGGTATGGCGGCCGTATATGGCATTGTGAAGAACCACGGAGGTTGGATCACGGTTGCATCTGAAATGGGAAAAGGCACCATAGTCAGGCTTTACTTCCCCGCCCTTGAACCTCATGCGGTCGAGGAAGAAAACGAAAAGCCCGATACTCCGGAACTGGGTGGGACCATTCTGGTTATTGAAGACGAAGAAATGGTTATGAACGTAACCTCGGAAATGCTGGAGGCTATGGGCTATCGCGTGTTGAGAGCAAAGACAGGCAAAGAGGCTTTAGAAATCGCCAAAACGTTTGATAGAGAAATTGATCTTGCTATTCTGGATGTCGTATTGCCGGACATGGGGGGTAAGGCGCTGTATCTGCTGCTTGTCGAAGCGCGCCCAAATCTGAAAGTAATCGTTTGCAGCGGCTATTCGGTTGACGGGCCGGCGCGTGAGATCCTGAACGCAGGGGCTGAAGGTTTTCTGCAGAAGCCTTTGACAATTTCTCAACTGTCGAGGAAACTCAAAGAAATTCTTTCCGTCGTGCCCTTGAGATGAAGCCCACACGCTACATCAGAAGCGAGGAAAACCAATGAAGAGGACGAGCATTCTGAATTTGGCCGTTCTCCTTGCCGTTTTGTGGCTGACGGCCGCTTCGGCATGGAGCGATAAGGGCATTCGCGTTATCAAGGACAATACGGGACGGCAAGTGGGCAGTTATCATCAAAGTTACGCTCTGCTGATCGGAGTTTCCAATTATACGGCCGGGTGGCCAAATCTGGAAAACATACCTGATGAGTTGGAAGGAGTCGAATCCGCCCTTAAAGGACAGGGTTTCAACGTTGAGAAAGTCCTCAACCCGGGAGCCGACGAAATGAAACGGGCTTTCGAGGAATTCATCAATCGTTACGGTCTGTATGAGGATAATCGGTTACTCTTCTTCTTTTCGGGGCATGGGCATTCACGCAAAGAAGGAAAAGAAGGCTATATCGTCCCTGCCGACGCCCCTGATCCCAGATTCGACGACATTGGATTCGTTCAAAAGGCCATCAGCATGAGGCAAATCGTAACTTGGGCCCGGCGTATTGAATCCAGGCACGCCCTGTTTCTTTTCGACAGCTGTTTCTCTGGAACGGTTTTCAAAGTTCGCGCCCTACCGGAACAGCCTCCTCACATTTCGGATCTTACCGCGCGGCCCGTTCGTCAATTCATCACAGCCGGGAGCGCAGGGGAAACCGTACCCGCCAGGAGCGTGTTCGTGCCTTCCTTTGTCCGGGCCATTGACGGAGAAGCGGACTTTGACCGTGACGGCTACGTGACGGGCACGGAACTGGGCATGTTTCTTCATCGAAAGGTGCTTTCCTACGATGCGCGGCAGACGCCTCAATATGGAAAAATCAAGGATCCGGATCTGGATGAAGGAGATTTCGTATTCCACAAGACCATCGCAACGCTCACTCCGCTCGGGGGAAAGGGAGGGCTGACCGTGGACTCCAATGTGGACAACGCTCAGGTCTTTTTGGACGGCATCGAAGTAGGGGTCACGCCATTTTCAGATGTCCCGGTCTCTGTGGGCGAACACGAGGTTACGGTCCGAAAAGAAGGGTACAATCTCTTTTCCAGAAGAGTTTCTTTTCAAGCGGGCCGAACCGTTTCCCTTTACGTAGACCTTGAAAAAGAACGAGTCGACAACGCCCGGCTTAATGTGTCCACACAGCCCGATGGCGCCCGGGTGAAGCTCGTTAACATCAAGCCCGGGTTTGTTCAAGGAATGGAGCTCAAACCGGGTAGCTATCGTCTCGAGGTATCCGCCGAGGGATGGGAACCATATGATAGCTGGATAAATCTGTTGCCGGGCGAGGACAAAAACATCGAGGTCCGACTTTCCCCTGCCAAGGCCGAATGGCCGCACTTTACCACGGGTAATGTCTCACAAAGGGTAGGGGAGAAGGCGTGGAATTGGACGGTATTTATTCAGGGGGAGGATCGTGATTTGGCTGTGGTTCAATGTGTGGAGTACACGCTCCATCCGACCTTTCCTAACCCCGTCAGAAAGGTATGCGACAGGGGTCAAGGGCCGCACGCCTTCCCTTTGTCCACGTCAGGGTGGGGAACGTTTGAGATCAAAATCCGGGTTCAGCTCGTGGACGGGCGAAGTATGCAATTGACGCACCGGTTGAAGTTCTATTAGAACGATGTATCAAATCCCCACGGGCAACGCATTCTTGCGCTTCCGGGGGGCTTTGGACTTCCTCTTTTGGAATAGGGTTGAGCGCCGGGGTCTTGGCGAACGGGGCGAAACGTACCGGACGCCCTTTTAGAATTAGCCAACTGTTTCCCGGAATTCACGCGATAGGGTATTTACATTCCCAAACCCTCCGGGTTAGAGTACGGTCCGCTTAGATTAACCTTGTGCGAATCGGCGCATGAAAACGTCGCTGCCGTTTTCAACCACGATACATACCATGTGCGCACATTGAAACTAAACAAAGGAGGTTCCCCGTGGCCATAGTAACTATTTCACGCGGCTCTTATAGCAAAGGCAAGGAAATTGCCGAGAAGGTGGCCAAAGAGTTGGGCTATGAATGCGTGTCTCGTGATATTCTACTCGAGGCGTCCGAACAGTTCAACATTCCGGAAATAAAACTCGTGCGTGCGCTCCACGACGCTCCCTCCGTGCTAGGCCGGTTTACTTTTGGCAAAGAAAAATATGTGGCTTTTATAGAAGAGGCTTTCCTGCAACATATGCAAAAGGACAACATTGTCTACCACGGACTGGCCGGCCATTTTTTCCTGAAGAACGTAGGCCACGCGTTGAAAGTCCGTATTCTTGCCGATTTGGAAGACCGGATTCGGCTCGAAATGGAGCGAGAGAAGATCTCCGAAGACGAGGCACGGCATGTGCTCAAGAAAGATGATCACGAACGGCATAAATGGGCCATGGCTTTATATGGCGTTGATACGACGGATCCATTCCAATACGATCTGGTGCTTCATATCGGGAAAATGACGGTGTCCGACGCAGTGGACATCGTCTGCCACACCGCGAGGCTGCCTCATTTCCAGACCACGGACGAGTCCCGAAGGATTCTTGCCAACATCGTGCTGGCCTCTCGGGCAAAAGTGGAGATCGTGAAGGAATGGCCCCCAGTAAGCGTTTGCGCAGAGAACGGTGTCCTATTTGTGGACACCAAATGCAGGATGCAGCAGGAAGGAGAAGTCGTTGCAAGGATCGAGGAGGCGGCAAGACGTGTGCCCGGCGTGAAAGAGGTGCGCGTTTCGACCCACCCGATTGTTTAGCCTGTCCCGAGGCGAAGGAGTCGGAAGGGATCCTTTGAATTCTCTCGGTCTCAGGAGGCTTACTCAAACTCGATTTCCGGGGGAAGCGCACAGAGCGAAAAGTGCAATAAACAGAGGCCGGGGCATTCATCATCGCGAAGTACCCCGGCCTCTATGGATGGACTTACATTAAATCCTGAGGATCGCCCGGTCCGAATAACATCAGGCACGAATCAGCAGCCGATGAGCCGTGCCACTTCTTCCCTATGGTAGGCGGGGTCCCCCAAGGCCACCTCATTGGCCTTGGCCCGTTTGAGGTAGATGTGCATATCATGCTCCCATGTGAAGCCCGTTCCACCAAGCACCTGGATGGCCCCCGCCGAAACGTTCCTGAACGTTTCCGAGCAATACGTTTTCGCAACGGAAGCGGCGAGTTCAGCCTCCTCGGAGCTTCCATGGTCCTGGGCCCAAGCGGCCCAGTATAACACGGATCGCGAGCCCTCGACTTCGAGAAGCATCTGGGCGCACCGGTGCTTGATCGCCTGGTAGCTTCCTATGGGCTGGTCGAACTGGTGACGTATCTTCGCGTACTCGACGGCCATCTCCATGGCCCGCTGAGCGCCGCCCACACTTTCCGCACACAAACCTACCTGAGCCCTCTGCAACACCCTGCGTAAAGGCGCCCATCCCCGGTGAACCTCACCCAGCACGGCTTGTCGTGGCAGGCGGACCTTGTCAAAATGCACCTCGCAAAGCTTTCGACCTTGGTCCATGGTCTTCAGAAGATTCACCGAAACGCCCGGTGTCTCCCGATTCAAAAGGAAGAGAGAGATCCCTTCGGCAGGATCGTTGCCGGGCATGGTCCGGGCCGCGCAGATGATGAAATCGGCTCCGTGGGCATCCGGCACGAACCCCTTGACGCCATTCAGAATATACCCATCACCGTCGGCCCGGGCTTCCATTTGAACATATCCGGGTACCGCCCCTCCGGCCGGCTCGTGCAGGGCCAGGGTCCCCCGGATGTCACCCGAAGCTATTCGGGACAGAAATGCCTGCTTTTGGTGGTCGCTCCCGGTCTCCAACAGCGTCTCCGCAGCCAGGAGGACTGTCGAGAAGAAAGGTCCCGGCAACGCCGTACGGCCCATCTCTATGAGCACAACGCAGAGGTCCAGAAGATCCAGGCCCATGCCATCGTAGGATTCCGGGATCCTCAGCATCATCCATCCCATTTCCGCCATTTTGGACCATAACTCGTCCGTACATCCATGTTCATCCTCGAGGAGCAGCCTCACCTTGTCCATGGGGCACTCGTTGTCCAGGAACCGACGGGCTTGCCTTGCGATTTCAATCTGGTCTTCATTGAAGCTCAGGTCCATTCCTTTACCTCCCTTCACGCCGGACGGCTCTTGAGACATCTTTGGGCAGACCCAGTACGCGTTCTCCTATGATATTCCTCAGAATCTCCGAGGTGCCGGCCTCGATGGTGTTGCCCTTGCTTCTCAGAAACAGGTGCTGCCAGAATCCGTTGTCGATGGCCGACGGCGAATCCTTCATGATCTGATGATAAGGACCCTGTATCTGCATGGCCGTCTCGCCCATCTTTTGGTGCAGCTCGCTCCACAGGAGTTTACCGATGGAGCCCTCGGGGCCCGGAATCTCGTTCTTGATCAACTTGGATACGTTCCGATACCCGTTGTACTTGAGAACCATGAGTTCGATGTAGCACTGGGCCATCTGCTGCCGGTATATGGGGTTCTCCAGAACAGCCTGTCCGTTCCGCTTCACCTGCCCGGCCATGTTCAGCATCCTCCTAAGCTCATCGGAATACAGAGCCGCCATGCTGATATCTCCGATGACGCGTTCGAACATCAGGGTGGTGATGGCTATCTGCCACCCCTGTCCCTCAACCCCTACGCGCATTGCCTCGGGCACTCGCACGTCTTCCAGGAAAACCTCGTTGAACTCGGGCTCGCCCGTTATTTGTCGGATGGGCCGCACTTCAATTCCGGGGAGCTTCATGTCCATCAGAAAATAGCTCAACCCTTTGTGCTTGGCCGTGTTGGGATCGGTTCGGGCCAAGAGAATACAGTAGTCCGCGATGTGAGCAAAACTGGTCCAGGTCTTTTGTCCGTTGATGATATATTCGTTGCCACGCTTCTCGGCGCGGGTAGACACGTTCGCCACGTCCGATCCCGCGTTGGGCTCACTGAATCCCTGACACCAGATGTGACTGCCGTCCAGAATCCTGGGCAAAAAAGATCGCTTATGTTCCTCGGTTCCGCAGATGTGAATCGTGGGGCTGGCCATACCATGCCCGATAATCCCAACACTACCGAAATCCCTGTATATGGGAGCGAGCAGTTCCAGGACAATGATCTCCTCCATGAGGCTTCCGCCCCTTCCCCCATATTCTTTGGGATACCGTATCCCTGCATAGCCGCCCTGGAAAAGCGCCTTCTGAAAACGGCTGTATTCCTGAACGCGCTTTTCCCAGGTATCCGGCAGCCGATACTCACCGGAGCGGTAGCCTTCGGGCAGGTTTTGCTCCAGCCAGCAGAGCAGGTCACTCTTGAATGCTTCTTCCTTCGGGCTGAGTCTGAAATCCATCCGTTCCTCCTTTATGTGGACAGGTCCTGGGGAACACCCACGGTGCTTATCTGGGCAGCTTTTGGTTGAATATCGGTTCCTTCCTTTCGTGAAAAGACCGGCTTCCGGTTGAAATCCCCGGACGAGACCGAAAAAGCGAGTTGACCTGGAGATACTACCCTACCACCGTTGGATTTCCAAGACTCATCTGAGTTCGGGCACCGGTTATTGCCGGTGTTTCGGCCACAAGCCTCGAGCGCACCTGTCCGTGATGGAATGCCGCATAACTGAACTCCAAGCAGAAATCCGGCGTCATGGTTCGATCGTGTTCTTGACAAGCGGACCTTTTTCGCAAAGAACTATCTCTTGAAACTGACCTTTTTCTAAATGGATCGCACAAATATAGAAGTTCGTTTTTTCGAGGGAGGAACTAATGAAGCTGTTCGAGCCGATTCGTATCGGGTCGATGACCCTGAAAAACCGCGTCGCTTTCGGCCCCACCCACATGGGCTATTGCACGGACAAAGGAGAGGTAACGGATCAACTCCTCTGCCACTATAGCGCACGGGCCAGAGGCGGGGTCGGCCTGGTTATCGTGGAGGGCGCCGGATTCACGGGAAAGTACGCATTCAGTATGCGCCGCGGGCTGGCCTGCATGGGCGATCCGTACCGCAAAGGATTGAAGGAGCTTGCCGAAGTAATTCATTTTGCGGGCGCCAAAGCCGTGGTTCAAATTGTGCTTGGACAAGGGGCTCAGGCTCTCTTCAGGCATCCAAGGAGAGACCTCGTCGGCCCTTCGGCGGTTCCCGCGCGTATCGACCAACGGAATCTGCCCAAACCGTTGAAAATGATCGGAGAGGTTCAGGGCGAACCCCCGAGACCGTTGACCACGGACGAGATCGAGGAGCTGATCCGGGGCGCAATAACCGCGGCCAGGACACTGAAAGAGGCGGGTTTTGACGGGGTTGAACTCCACGGCGCCCACGGATACCTGGTGGCCGAATTCATTTCCCCTCTGTTCAATCAGCGGCAAGACGCCTATGGCGGGACTTTCGATAAACGTCTGGCCCTTCCGCTCCGCTTGATCGAAGGCGTACGCGAAACAGTGGGCGAGAAATTCGTCATCGGATTCCGAATAAGCGGGAGCGAGCATGTGGAGGGAGGCCTCGAAATCGAGGACTCCGTGCGGGCGGCGCGCCGGTTCGAGGAGGCGGGTCTGGACTATTTGCATGTGTCGTCCGGATGCTACCAGGCGCTCAGATGGACCTTTCCGGAAAGCGAAGGCCTCATGCTGGCGGAGGCCAAGGCGTTCAAACAGGGACTCGGCATTCCGGTCATCTGCCCCAACATCCACGATCCTCGAACGGCGGAGAAAGCCATCCGGCAAGGCGCAATGGACGTGGCTTCTCTTTGCAGAGCTCTCCTCGTGGATCCCGATTGGCCCATCAAGGCGCTGGAAGAACGTTTCGACGAAATTCGACGCTGCGTGTTCTGCTTCACGTGCGCCAAATCCATCATGATCGAAGGAACCGGCGTCCGATGTTCGCAAAATCCGGAACTTGGCTGGGAACGGTTTCTGCCGAAGACGTACCCAATCCCTCCACACAGGTCAGGCACGAAGGAGGGTTCCTCCGTTGGCTAGAGATGCCCCGGGTCGTCCGGGTATCCGGCACTGTTTCCGAGTGCGCATCGGATCATGGATGCGAGGGGAGGGGGCGGAAAAGGCATCAGGGGAGATACTGCGACCGGTTGCGACAGGCGTTCCGCCAAAGACGGCGTGTTCATGGCTGAAACGGAAAAAGCTGCTGAGGGATACTTTTTCAAGTTTCCTCAGTAAATCAAACAGGGGGCATTCTGACGGGCGTTGCCGACTAGATGACTTTCCTTTCCTTTTCACCCCAATAGGGGGCTCTCAACTCCCTTTTCAATATTTTCCCGTAGTTGTTTTTCGGCAGGGCGTCAACAAAATCCACGGACTTGGGCTTCTTGTAGCCGGCGATGTTTTGCTTGCAGAAGTCGATCAACTCCTTCTCCGTGGCTTGTCTTCCCGGAACCAGAGACACAATGGCTTTGATGGCTTCCCCCCATCTGGCGTCAGGAACGCCTATGACGGCAACTTCTCTCACAGCGGGATGTTGTATGAGCGCCTCTTCGATTTCTCTCGGGTAGATGTTTTCGCCTCCGCTGATGATCATGTCCTTGGAACGGTCCATGATGAATAGATAGCCCTGTTCGTCGAGGTACCCCATATCGCCGGTGTGCAGCCAGCCGCTTCTCAAAGTGTCGGCCGAGGCTTCCGGATTGCGCCAGTAACCTTTCATGACCAGATCGGAGCGGGTTACGATCTCACCCATCTTGCCGGGAGGCAGGGGACGGTCCTCTGAATCGAAGATGGCGACTTCCACATCCGTACGCGGGATACCGGCTGATGCAAGTCGGGCCTTCTGCTGCGGAGCGCCCTCCATGACGTGGTCCCAATGAGGCAGATAGGTGATGGTCATGGGAGATTCCGCCTGACCGTAAAGTTGAACCAGACAGGGTCCCAGCTTTCGCATGGCTTCCATCAGGTCTTCCACGAGCATGGGGGCGCCGCCGTAGTTCAGGGCCCTCATTGAACTGAGATCATACCGGCTTAGGGTCGGGTGATCCAGCAGGAGGCGAATCATGGTGGGAGCCGCGAACATGTTGGTCACCCCATGCTCCTGTATGGTCTTGAAAACGAGTTCGGGCTCGAAGGATTTGGAATCCAGTATGATGTTCGCCGCGGCTTTGCCGATATTGGGCAGGGAGTAACAGCCGCTTCCGTGGGAAAGGGGCGCTGCGTGAAGAATGACGTCCTTGGGACCAAATCCGGGGCAAATGTCCGCATAGAAGTTCATGGACATGGCCAAGAGGTTTCGATGCGTGAGCATAGCGCCTTTGGGCAACCCCGTGGTGCCGGATGTATAGAATATCCACGCTACGTGATCCGGTTCCACATTCACGTCTTCAAACGCATCGGATGCCTTCGAGAGCAGGGTCTCGTAGTCCATCAACTCCCCGCCGGCTTTCGACAACGTGATCAGGTGTCGGGCCTGGGGTATCTGATCGCGGATCTCCAGCAAGGGTTCGTCGAACTCGGGTGAGGTGAGCACGGCTTTGGCTTCCGAGTGATGGATAATAAAAGCGAACTCCTTGGGATGCAGCCTGAAATTGATGGGAACCGCACCGAGTCCGGCTTTGTAACAGGCGAACATGGACTCGAGCATTTCAGGGTAGTTGTACATGAGAATGGCCGCGTTGTCCCCCGGCTTCAGCCCTAAGCCTTGGAGGGCATTTGCGAGCCGGTTCACCCTCTGATTGAACGCTCTGTAGGTTAGTCTTTTTGAACCGCGGGCCACGGCCAAATTCTCAGGGAACGCCCGGGCGGATTTGGTCAACAGCGTACCAACGTTCATATAACACCTCGATCGTGGCTATATTCTTATTACGTCTACCCACAGGGTAGCCGAGAGTAAGCCTCTTGGAACAGGTTCCCGCTGGTTCTCTCCCCAAATGGTTGGAGTGCGTTTCGGTGTCCAGTGCCCAAAACAGTTGCGGTTCAACGCAGTTCACAAGCTTTCGGTATGTAGCGATTTAGGAAGCAAGCGTCTTATGACATCGAAAGGCTCTTGAAAGAGAGACGGATCTTTCCGCCCGTGACCGATGTGATCACACATATGCGGCAGTCCCGATGGCTCTTGGACCAACCACGAGACATCCTTTACCTAAGCTGCTTTTATCCTTTTAAGAGTTGCATGGTCTGAGGCAGCCAATAACTGAGAACGGGAAACAGGAACAAAATCGCCGTGCTGACCAGCTCGAATATTACGAACCAGAGACACCCCTTGAATATGTCGGTCAACGGCACGTCCCTCACCACACCGGCCAGGACATATACATTCAGTCCCACCGGGGGCGTAATCAGTCCGATTTCGCATAGTTTGGTCGAGAGTATACCGAACCAGAGAGGGCTGAATCCAAGCTGATCAACCACTACGGGAAACATGATGGGCAGAGTGACCAGCAGTAAGGAAAAAGAGTCCAGCAACATGCCCAGGGGGATATAGATCACCAGGAACATGGCTACGATGTACCAGGGAGATAGGGGCAAAGTGGCAACCCAGGCGGAGATCATCTGCGGCACCTGGGCCAGAGTCAGGAAAAAACTGTACAATCCGGCCCCCACGATAACGATGAATACCATACAGGTTGTGCGCAACGTGGAAATGAAACATTCAGATATATCAAATTTCAGGCCGCTTCCACTCCCTTTTCTTCTGAATATCATGCCTAAAAATGCCGCGAAAGAACCTACCGCCGCCGCCTCAGTCGGTGTGAACCAGCCGATGTATATTCCGCCTACTACGATCGAAAACAGCAGAAGCACTCCCCAGGCTTTGGTCAGGGAGGCGAATCGTTCTCCCCATGAGACACTGACGGGTTCCGGCGCCAAGGTGGGTTCGATCCGGCTCAGAAACATAAGCCCCAGCACGTAAACGACCACGGAAAGGATGCCCGGAATGACCCCGGCCACCAGCATGGATCCCACCGATGTGTCGGTCACCACTCCGTAGAAAACCAGGATAACGCTGGGTGGAATCATGATGCCGAGCACTCCGCCGGCGGCCACAATACCGCAGGCCAGTTTGGGATCGTAACCCTGCTTGCGCATTTCCGGTATGGCCACGGCGCCCATGGTGGCCGCGGTGGCTACGCTCGACCCCGAACAAGCCGCGAAGCCGGCGCTGCCGATGATCGTGGCTACGCCCAGCCCTGCTGGAAACCGGGAAAACCATTTTCGGCCGACCGTAAAAATATCCGATCCCAGACCCGCCTTGAACGCGAAGCCGCCCATGATGACGAAGAGAGGCACCACCACCATTAAGTAGCTGGCTGTCTGGACATACGGGTAAACCTTGAGTTGGCTAAGGGCCATGTCCCAGCTCGAAATGGCCACGCATCCCAAAAAACCGGTCAGTCCCAGTGAAACGTAAACAGGGATCCCGATGGCGAGCAGAATCAGCACCACAGGCACACTCAGAAATACAGCCGTTGTTGGGTCGAGCATGATGTAATCACATCCGATGTTGTCTCAAAGGTTTCGTATAACGCCCGGACCGCCTAGTCGACCGCCTCCATGGGCAGGCGCCCTCGTAGGCGTTCGATATCCTTCCATATATCGATGATCAATTGAATGTTCAGCATCCAGCAGCCGATGGGTACGAGAGATTTGGCCCACCAGATCGGCATCTGTACCGATCCCCAGCGGAATTCCCATAACCGGATGGACTCGATGGCCCCCAGGCAGCTCTGGTAGCCTACTAGAAAGACAAACAGAAAACTGACTGACCAGGCCACCATGTTCATATAGCAGCGAGCGCGGGCGGGTACCCGTCCCGCAAGAGCTGTTACCCGGATGTGTCCCCGCTCGATTTGCGTCCAGGCCAATCCCATATAGACACAAATCACAAGGATCACTTCATTGAGTTCGAAAATGCCTGCAAGGGGCGCGTTGAAAAAATACCGCGCCGAGGCGTCTACCGTTGTGCTCAGCATCATCACCGCAATGGTAAGTCCGGAGATAAACGCCATTACAACGCAGAACTTACGATAGGCTTCAGAGAGCGTGTCAACCAGAGGCGTGGGAGCAGAAGGCGTGGCCATCAGTCAACCATCCTATTTTCCGTCCATGGCGGAAAGAAAGCGGGTGTCGGGAAAGTACGAGGGCGAGCGGCTTCTGGCGGCTCACCCTCGCGGGGTTCCGAACTAGGATTTCATCGTTCCGTATTTGGCTTCGTACACCTGCCATGGATTTTTCAATTTGCCCGGTTCGTATTTGTTGATCAAAGCGGCTACCTTGTCCTGGAACGCCTGCCCGTCGAAATTCAGGGGTTTGGCGATCTTTTCAATCCACTCGTCGACTTGGGCGGGCTGCACCAAGTCGGTGGCTTTTTTGATTTCGGAATCGGGCCATTTCGAAAACTTGGCGCCTGCCTGGACCATCTTGTCGACGCTTTCTTCCGTCAGCGCGGTGTAGAGAGACAGGTATTTGGATTCGTACAGTTCTTTGGCCGTGTTGTCGATGATTTCCTTGATATCGTCCGGCAGGGAAAGATACAGGCTTCGGGTCATAACCACCGTCGTGGGTGCGTGGGCGCCTGCACCGGTTTCCACAACATAAGGGGCCTGCTCGTGAAGCTTCATTTTCTCGGCAGTGATGAACGCGAAGGCGAAAACGCCGTCCAGAATGCCCCGCTCGAGTGAAGTGTAGACTTCGCCCGCCACGATGGGCATTCCTCGTCCGCCCAGGCGATTAACCGCGTCCGCCCCAATGCCGTAGCCTCGTACCTTCTTGCCTTCCATCCCGGCCACGTCTTCCATCGGCTTTTTCATCATGAATGGGCAATAGCTCCAGTTCGTGAAGTAGAGCACCTGGGCATTGTTCTTCTCTTCCCATTCCTTCTTCAGTTCGGGTGACTCGTTGTAGATATCGCGGCACACGTACAAGAGAGCGTCCGCATGGTCGCATCCTCTGTAGTACCATTCCAGCCCCCGGCTCAAAGGCACGTCCGATGGGTAGTATCCGTAGCTGATCAGAGAAATCTCCGAAAGACCGTCGCGAACAGCCGGTAAATGCTGACCCACCTTGTGCAGAGACCCGGACCAGAACTTCTTGATTTCAATCCGTCCATCGGAGCGTTTTGCGATTTCGTCGAGGAACCAGCTGTCCAATTGCGCCGTCTCGGCGGTCGGGCCGATGTAGCAATCGTACTTCATGGTCCACTTTCCCTCTTGGGCGGCTCGGGCCATATTCAAGCCCGGGGCCAAGGTCAACGAAGCACCGATCGCCGCGCCACTCAATACCGTCGTTCTCAGAAATTCGCGCCGAGAGACGCCTCGTACCTTTGAATCACCGGCCATGTGAATCCTCCTCCGTCTGGGTGTTGTTTTCAGCCTAAAATGACTGTCAAACCGCATGGCGCTCTCATGCGCCCCTTTTCATCTCATACCGAATTCAACGATGGGTTATCATACCCGACACGGAGGAGGCGTCAAGATAAATCCTTCCCCGATCCAACGAAGTCATTGCTGCGGTTTCCCCGATGATACGAAGATATCTGGAAGCGTTGATCGGACCAAGGAAAAAGGGAAAGTCTCAGTCTCGGCGGAAAACCGGCTTTGACTTTCACCACATCCTGTACCGAAGTCTATTGATCGGCTCCACGATAAAGGGCGGCAGAAAGACCTTATAATGAAATGGCCGGGAAGGCTTTTAGGCGGCTGCATTGCGACCTGTCAAACGTTTTATTATGCGAGAAAAAGCCAATGAGCCCCGCAGCAGAATTTCGCTCCGGCCGTCTCGGCGTCCGCCGTGTCGAAAATGAGCGTCAGGTACTTGTAGGGGAACAGATGCCCTTCGCCTTCGAGGGTATGGAGCGTGTATCCCCTTTGTATAACGCCGATCCATCAAGCCCCCGTTCCATCCCTACTTCTTATACAGGCTCGATATGCGAGCCGCAACACTTCAGCGCTGCTATTCAAAGAAAAAGCAGCATTGTCGTACTCACGACGCGAAAGGTGAAATCTCCTTAAAACATTTTGACAATAAAAGATAACGTACGTAGTCTGGCTAACGATTGGCCAATGTCCATCTTTTTACGGATAAGCTTTCGACTTGCCGCTGTTCATTTACCGAGAGATAGAAAATGGACTTTTCTGTCCGCCGGCCAAGAACCAATCATCTCCACGAACGGCTTTTCATGCTCCAAAGCATTCTTATAGCGACGCCAAGTACGTTGCTCTAAGGGCAAAAAGCCCATTCAAAGGGCAGGGTTTCCGGTACTGCAAAATTCAAAAAGGAGGTGCGGGCATGTGGAAAGAATTCAAAGAGTTCGCCATGAGAGGAAACGTGGTTGACATGGCCGTGGGCATCATCATCGGCGCCGCCTTTGGAACCATTGTCCAATCTTTGGTCGCGGACATTATCATGCCGCCCATCGGTCTGCTGCTCGGCAACGTGGATTTTACCGACTTCTTCCTGGTCCTCAAGAAGGGCGCCGTCCCAGGGCCATACGTCACGCTGGCCGAGGCCCAGAAGGCTGGGGCCGTCAGTATCAATTATGGTCTTTTCATTACCAAGATCATCAGCTTTCTCATCGTTTCCTTCGCCGTTTTCCTGCTGATCCGAGGCATCAACATCCTTAGGCGAAAAGAGGAGGCGCCGGCCGCCGAGTCCGCCACCAAGGCCTGCCCGCACTGCCTTTCCACCATACCCATCAGGGCAACGCGATGCGCCTTTTGTACCTCGGAGCTGACGGCTTAAAAGACAAAGGCAAAAGAGTGGGGTAAGCGGGGGGTTTCCGTAGCGGCGGAGGCCATCCGCTTACCAGGAATAGAAAAAAAGGATAAGGTCGACCCATGAATAGCGACGTGTACAGCAGACTTAGAGAACGATTGGATGAATACTCCATCGGCTTTAAATCCACCGGCACCGGCGTCGAAATCCGACTACTGAAGGCCTTGTTTACCGAGGAAGAAGCCGAAATGTATTTGAATTTGACCCGCAGCCTGCAAACAGCGGCCGATATCGCCGGGAGTACGGGCCAATCTGTGGAAAGAACGGAAGAAATCCTTCAGAACATGACGGAGAAGGGACTGACGATTCCCCGGTTTCCGAAGAACGATGAACCGTTTTACTACTCGGCCGCCCCTTATCTTCACGGGCTTTTGGAACATCAAATCAAGCGCATCGATAAAGATACGGCCGGCCTGATGCTCGAACTGAATCGCGTCGGTTACTTCAGCCGTGGACCGGCGCCGCTCAGGACGATTCCTATCCATACCGTCGTGGATAGCGATGCCCAAGTTGCACCCTACGAGGACGTCACGAAGGTTATAGACCGGAAGCGACGGTTTTGTGTGGCGGACTGCGCCTGCTCGGTGGTTCGCCAAGCGGCGGAACATCCGTGTGAACGGCCTCGTGAGGTATGCTTCTTGTTCGATTTCTACGCGGATTACTACATCGAGCGTGGATTGGGAAGGGAAGTCGACAAAAGGGAACTTCTGGAAATATTAAAAGAATGCGACAAGAGCGGACTGGTTCCCCAATTCGGCAACAGCGTCAATCCGGATGCGCTCTGCAATTGCTGTCCGGATTGCTGCGAGAGCCTGTTGGCCATCAAGCGAACCCCCAAACCGGCAAAGTATGCGAACTCCAACTACTATTCCACTGTGGCGGCGGAGGATTGCATCGGTTGCGAGACTTGCATAGGCCGATGTCCCATGGGCGCCGTCACCTTATCCGATCAAGGCGTAGCGCACATCCACCCGGACCGCTGCATTGGATGCGGACTGTGTGTCAGCACGTGTTCGGAGGGGGCCATACAACTGGTTCGGAAGTCGGAAGAAAAGATCAGAGTGCCTCCGGACAAACACGACTTCATGAGATCGTCCGCGGAATATGAAGCTGATCTTCGGCGGCGCTCGAAAGGGACGCTTTGATGCTCGCGTGTCGAGGCGGACATCTGTGACCTGACCACGCGCGTTATGACGTAGTGTTTAGGCCAGAGCGTTGTTAGAGTCCGCCGGAGCCTCCTCCCTCTCCATGTTCGTATAATCCCGGCGGACTTCCGCCACACGGATCCTGTAAGAGCCGAAAAGAGAATCCTTGCCTTTCTTCTGTGCCGGCCGGTGTTCCAGAAGATTCCGCCATGTTTGAACAGAAGCTTCGGCTTGCCGGAAACACGGACTGAGAGCCTTTCTCACTTTAGTAAGGCTTTGAAACCGTTCAACCGATATGAATCCGACGGGATGTCGAGGAGCGGACGAAGATCCGCCGCTAGTTTGAGATATCCATCTTTTCCGGATGCCGTTGGCGTTACTTCAAAGATAACAGCTGCCATATGGATTCCCTTGTTAGGTTGATTTGTCGTGACCATTGACACTTTGATTGGGTCTCCCCCGCCACCTCGCTGACTAGGATAACAGGAACCTTTTCCAGTTGCAGGAGTCGATATCAACCATGAAAGCATCGCAATCGAAAACCGTTATCTGCAATATTTGCGGCAAGACCAAAGCCAGGTCCATGATGATGCCCGCAGCGCTTGTTCGAGACGCCATAGCGGAACAGGTAAAACGATTTCATCCCGAATGGAAACCCGAGGGCTACGTCTGTCTCGATGATCTGAATCAGTTCCGCATGAACTATATCAAGGACCTGCTCCAATCTGAAAAGGGAGAACTGACCACGCTGGACCATGATGTCCTGGAGAGTCTTCAACGACACGAAATTCTGTCAAGTCATGTCGAAACCGAGTTTGAAAAAGATCTCAGTGTCGGTGAAAAAATGGCAGACAAGCTGGCATCATTTGGAGGCAGCTGGACCTTTCTCGCCATCTTTGGGATGCTGCTTTTGGCGTGGATAGCCTTAAATACGTTCGTTCTCCTCACGAAGCCATTTGATCCCTATCCTTTTATCTTACTCAACCTGGTCCTGTCCTGTGTGGCGGCCATTCAAGCCCCTGTTATCATGATGAGCCAGAACCGAGTGGAAGCCAAAGACCGTTTGCGATCCCAGTATGATTACCGTGTGAATTTGAAGGCGGAACTTGAAATCCGGCAGCTGCACGACAAAATCGACCACCTGCTGTCGCACCAATGGGAGCGGCTGGTTGAAATCCAGCAAATTCAGATCGATTTGCTTTCCGAGCTGGCACGACTGCGGGGTAAAGGCAAGGATGTTTAGTCGTGGACGCACGCCCGCGCCTTGGAGGTTGGAAGAATCCACAGCGTTCTTATCTCTCCGATTCGGAAGTCGTCCGCCATCCCCCGCCAAGTGCCTTATATAAAGCAATGAGGTTGGTGGCCAATGTGCCGTTGCTCTGGGTCAAGGCGTCCTCCGTAGCAAACAATGACCTCTGGGCCTCGAGCACGCTCAGGAAGTCGGTCTGGCCTTCCACATACAGTTGCCTGGCCAACTCCACCGCCTTTCGGTTGGCGACGACGGAATCCTTGAGCGCCTCGCGATGCTCCTGTTCCTTTGTAGACACGACCAGGGCATTTTCGACTTCCTGCAAGGCCGTCAGCACGGTCTGCCGATAAGCGATGACGGATTGCTCTTCCAGGGCTTTCTGCAGTTCAATATTGGAGAGCGTTTTCCCGGTATCGAAGATGCGCCAGGTGGCGGAGGGACCGAACGACCAGAAGTGGCTGATCCAATCAAACAACGAACTGGACGTGGAGGACTGGAATCCCATGGACCCGGTCAGGCTGAACTTAGGGAAGAGATCCGCCGTGGCCACGCCGATCCTGGCGGTGGCGCCATGAATCTCGGCCTCGGCTCTTCGGATGTCCGGGCGGCGTCGGAGGAGATCCGAAGGGATGCCCACGGGCGCCAGGGGTGGAGCGGCGGGAATATCCTCCGCCGGTGACAGCTCCTGCAACAAGGCCGCGGGTTCATGTCCCAAAAGGACTCCGAGTATGTAGATGGACTGTTGAGCCGACGCTTCCAGCAGAGGAATCTGCGAGGCCGTGGTCGCCACCTGGGCATCGGCATTGGCGACGTCCAGACCGCTGGCGAATCCGGCTTCGAACCTCAATCGGGTCAGTCTGGCGCTGTCCTGTTGGGCTCTGAGGTTCCTTCGGGCGATGTCGATTCTCTGCTGAAACGCTCGCAGCTCGACGTAGTTGCGGGCCACCTCGGCCGTCAGGGTTACAAGGACGTCGCGGCGGGTTTCCACAGCGGCCAGGAGGTCGGCTTCAGCGGCCTCCACACTGCGACGTAATCCCCCGAAAATATCCAACTCCCAGCCCGCGTCAAAGCCGGTCTGATACAAATTGGTGGTGGAAGCATCGCCGCGGATGACTCCTTCTCTGCCGGCAAATCCGGGTGAGCGGCTTCGCTGGAAGGAGCCGCCGGCATCGATGCTCGGACCCAGCCCCGAGGCGGCGATGCCTCGTGAGGCCCGGGCCTGCCGGACGCCGGATTCGGCTTGCTTCAGGTCCAGATTGGAGACCACGGCCCGTTCCACCAGAGAGGTGAGTATCGGATCGTCAAAAACGCTCCACCACCTGGCCAGATCCGTTTCAGCAGGAGTCAACGGTCTGGTCCCGGCGAGAACTCCCGCCCAAGCGGCGGGAACCAGGGGTTCCGGAGATCTGAAATCCGGGCCCACCGTGCAGCCGGTGACCGACAGGACCAGACAAAAACCGGCCAACAGGGCCAAATTGCATGCCCTCATCCGGCGTAGTGAATCTCCGTTGTCACCACGGAGCATATACGGACTCCTCTGTGGCCGCTCGCCGGCCCTATGATCGTTATTCGTAACGTAATGCCTCGATGGGGTCCAGGCGCGACGCCTTCCACGCCGGGTAGAACCCGAAAAGAATCCCCACGGTGGACGCCGCGAGCACGGCTGCGGCGATGGCGCCCGGAGAAGTGGCTACAGGCCAGTGCAGCAGCAATCGTACCAACTGAGAGCCTCCGTGACCCAGCAGGATGCCTGTTGCGGCGCCCACCAGGCACAGCACCACGGCTTCCACCAGGAACTGACGGAGAATATCCCGGGAGCGGGCGCCGACAGCCATACGAAGCCCGATCTCTCGCGTCCGCTCGCTGACGGACACCAGCATGATATTCATGATTCCCACGCCTCCGACCACGAGCGAGATCATGGCCACGCACAGCAATAGATTGGTCATCAGTGTAGTGGTGGAGGAAAGAGTCTTGGTCATCTCGGTCATGTCGCGGATGGTAAAATCGTCCGGTTCGCCGGGACGGATTCGATGACGTTCGCGGAGGACGTCCGTGATCTCCTGGATGGCGGTAGGAATCTCATCCGAGCTGTTGGCGGCCGCCATAATGCGATCGATGCTGGCGAAGCGGACCGGCATGGGATTGTCGGCGGCCTGGATTTCCGACCGCTCGGGATAGAGGCCGGAGCTGCCGGGATAGAGGTTGCTCAGCGTGTTTACCGAGCTGCCGGACCCGGCGCCGGCGCTCTGGTTCGCCGTTTCCAGGGTCGAACCCGTCACCCGGTACTTTATGGTGGTCCAGGGCGCCAGCAGAATGTCGTCCTGGTCCATGCCCATCATATTGGCTCCTTTTTTCCCCAAGACGCCTACAACCCGGAACGTAACGTTCTTGACCCGCATCTCCTTACCAACGGGTGATTCACCTTGAAACAGCTCGCGTACCAGGGTCTGCCCCACGAGACACACCCTGTTGGCGTTGAGCACGTCGCGATCCGTGAACGGCTCTCCCTCGGCGATAGTCCAATCCCGCACCTTCAGGAAGGCCGCCGTGGTTCCGTCCATCGAGGATGGAACCCAGTTGCGATTGCCGTACACGACCTGCGTACGGGCGCGAACCATCGGGGCGGCAGCGCGGACGGACGGGCATTCCCGGAGGATGGCGTCACAATCCTCCGGCCTCAGGGTTGTAACGCTGCCCATACCGAAGCTCACGCCCCCGCTGGCGGCCGTACCGGGCATGACCATCAGGACGTTGGCCCCCATGCTCGATATGGCCGCTTGAATGGCCGCCGAGGAACCGGAGCCGATCTCCATCATGGCGATGACCGCCGCCACGCCGATGACAATGCCCAGCGTGGTCAGCATGGCGCGCATCGGGTTGCGCCTCAGCGCTTTTAACGCGGTTCGGATGGTATGGGAGCCGCTCATCTCGCGTCTCCTCCCGGCGTCGAATCGGGCGAAGCTCCTGCCCGCGCATCGGTTCGATCCTTAACCGCGGCGAGAGCGCCATCGACAATGACTCCGTCGCGGATGCGGATCACCCGGCCCGTTTGCTGAGCCACTTCCGGGTCATGGGTGACCAGGAAGATCGTGATGCCGTCCTCTTCGTTCAGCTGATGGAACATCCGGAGGATCTCCCCACTCGTGCGAGAGTCGAGATTCCCCGTGGGTTCGTCGGCAAAGAGCAGCGGGGGATGGTTGATCAGGGCCCGGGCGATCGCCACCCGCTGTTGTTCCCCTCCCGAAAGTCGGGAAGGCTCATGCTCCATCCGGTCCCTCAAACCGACCCGATGGAGCATTTCTTCGGCTCGCTTCCCGGCCTCCCGATCGGTGAGGCGGCCGGGGGCGTAGGAAAGAGGCATCATCACGTTTTCCAAGGCGCTGGTGCGAGGCAGCAGGTTGAAGCTTTGAAAGACAAAGCCGATTTTCGTGTTTCGCAACAGGGCGCGTTCATCCGGGGAGAGCCTCGCCACTTCCCGGCCTTCGAACCAGTACTCCCCCGAGGTGGGTCGATCCAGGCATCCCAATACGTTCATCAGGGTGCTCTTGCCTGAACCTGAAGTACCCATCAGCGCGACAAGCTCGCCCCGGGCAACGATGAGAGAAACGCCCTTGAGCACCGGGACGGTAATGTCGCCCATGTGGTATGTTTTGTAAATATTGCGCAGTTCTATGAGATCCATGAATCTTCTTGCTCCACAGGAAGAGGCTGACACATCTACCTTGAGCTGCCGGCTTTCGATCGAGGAAATTTGGGCGTGAACGGGCTGCCCGTGTCACTCTGGGCGGTATTCTCAGACTGCAAACCGGTGACGACGATCACCCCCTCTTTCAGCTCCTCACCCTGAACCTCCGTCATGAAACCGTCCGTCAAGCCCGTCCGCACACGGAGAGGCCGCACCTGTTGCCCATCGATCACCCATAGGACGCCTGCATGTGTGGTTTCGGACGCCGACTTTGGGGACCCTGACGTACTCCGTCGGTCCTCTTCAGCCGGTTGCTCTGCTTCCGGATTCTCGAAGGCGTCCCGGAACTTTGGAGCAATTTGATCCACTGTCGGTTCCCAACGGAGGGCGCCGTTTGGCGCCAACAACACATTGTTTCTGCGATGCAACTCGAACTGAACATTGGCTGTGAGATAAGGAAGCAGACGCCCGTTGGAATTGTCCGTCGTGATCTCTACCGTGTACGTCACGACATTCTGGGTCATGGAAGCGTTTAGTCGAACCTTGCCCACTTCCCCCGAAAAGGTTTCGCCCGAAAAGGCGTCCAAGGTGAAGGTCACGGGCTGGCCGGGATGAATTTTGCTGATATCGGCCTCGTTGACCGCCACCCACACTTGCATGCGCGTGAGGTCCTTGGCGATCAGGAACAGGCTGGGAGCGTTCAGACTGGCGACTACGGTCTGTCCGATGTTGACGCGGCGATCGATGATAACGCCTCTGACCGGCGAAGTGATCGTGCAGTATCCCAGGTTTCGCTGCGTTCGCCTCAGGGAGGCTTGGGCCTGGGCGACGGCGGCCTCGGCCTGCAGGATGGCTGCCTCACCCACGGTGACATTCGCCTTGGCTGTCTCGTAGGCGGACTTGTAGGCGTCGTAGCTCGCCTGCGACAATGCGTCGGAGGGACCCAATTTCTGGGCCCGCAGCCAATCGCGTTCGGCCTGGTGGAGTTTGGCTTTCAATTGTTCTAAGTCGGCCTTGGCCACCTCGACGCCGGCCTTGGCGGACTGTAGCAATGCCTCGGCCTGGGCCTCGTCGGCCGCGTACAGCGAATCGTCGATGCGGGCCAGCACGGTTCCTTCACTGACCACGGAGCCGTAGTCCACGGTCTTGCCGTCCGCGTCTTGTCCGAAGGACAGAATCCGCCCGGCCACCTGGGCCCCGACGTCGACCACCTCCACGGGCTCGACGGTGCCGGTGGCGCTGATCGAGACCAGCAAATCACCGCGTTCCACCGCCGCCGTGCGAAAGGAGGCGGCTTGTCCGTTGTCGCGTTGGAAATACCAGGCGCCCGCCGCCCCGAAGAGTCCCAGAACGATCAGCGCCAGGACTCTTCTTTTGTTGAACAGTCTCATGGTTACTCCCGATTTACACGTACGTGAACCCGTCTATTGCCGCTCACGGAGCTCTCCGTTTTCGATCCGCCGTCGCAGCTCGCGGATGCCCGCCATGCTGAAAAGGGTAATATGATCCGTTATCGCCTCGATGCCTGCCTCCAGGGGAGGAGGTCCGAAATTCACCTCCGCTTTAGCGAACAACTTGCGCCACTGCTCGCGAGACAAAAGATCGAAACACTGCCCTCGAATGCTCATGTGGCAGAGTTGGACCTGACGTTGCGAAGCGCCGTCGCCCAGCAATTCACGAACGATGCCCTCCAGGGCGTGACGCAACGGTTCGAGGGATTCCAGGATCACCTTGACGAGGAGGCCGGTGGGGTTGGCCAGTTCTTTATGGACAATGGCGAATTCGAGACTCTCCGGATCGACGATTCTACGTACAAGGGAGAGAATCCGGCCGCGAAGGCGTTCTTCCGCCGGCGCTTTTTCGTCCACTCCGCCGTCCGGCGGATGGACCGCCAGGGATCTCTGGAAGGCCAGGCGCCAGGCTTCCGCGTACAGCGTTTCCTTGTCCCGGAAATGGTAATTTACGGCGGCAATGTTTGCACCAGCCTCTTCGCAGATCTCCGCCACCGTGGCGTCCCGAAACCCTTTTGCCGCAAAGACGTTGCATGCGGCTTCCAGCAGCCGCTCTTTGGTGCTTGCCGAATCTCTTGCCATGAGCGTCTCTCCGTCGCCAAAAAAATTAAAATGTATATTTAATACGGGAATTTGATTTTGTCAAATCGATGAGGCGCCTCGCAACAAAAACAGCAACGGTCTGCCCCTATTCGCTGCTTCGAAGAAACACATGGTTGGACATTTCGTCCGGCAGTTGATATTCTATATACATTATTCATTCCTCTGTTTACCCCTCTGTTGACACCACCGGATCTTTCCGGGGAGAGCGATGGAAGGATGGCCGGAGAGTATACCTGTCCACGAGCCTTCGAAGGATTCTTGCATCCCTTCGGAGGCATTTGTTTTTGGGGCCCCATCAAACCTCCGCGTGTTGTAGCGCATGCCACTCGTGCGGGGGCATTTCGCAAAGGAGCGATCCATGAGAAAGCCGTATGCCCGATGCCGCCGATGGGGTTCGCTACTCCTGCCTTGCCTTCTCCTTTTCGATGTAATCGGCTGCGCCGCCGGGCACTATTCGCGTGGGCAAGCCCCGCTGTACGGGATTCCAAAGCAAACGGCGGAACTTCCAAGCCTGGGCGTCTCCTGTGGAATCAGCGCCTTCGATAGCGAACACCTCGATAGAGTGGATGTAGCCGCTAACTTCGATGCCGTGTATGACTGCAGGTCATTCGGTGCGGCGCTCCGTGACGAGCTTGCCAAAGAGCTTCAAAAAACGGGGCGTTTCACGCAAGTGTCTATATCCGAGGCCACCGGAGACATCTACGTAAGAGGACGTGTCGACTCCATAACGGCTACAAAAACGCTTACAAGCAACATGGGGCTAATCGGATTGAGGCCGTCGGCCACGGGAACCGTGACCTATGAAGTAGGCGTCCGGGATTCGGGAAAGGATCCAGTGATCCGGGACAGCGTGCATGCGGAGGTCATACATCCGCAATGGGGCGCCGACTTTCGCCTGGCAATCGACGCGCTTCGAGTGCAACTGGCCGATGACCTGGCGAAGCGGATCGCAGAGGCGCCGGAACTTCCCAAGATGGCCGCCCTGGCCCGTGCAAAGAAGGGGATGGTCAATGAAGTCGCCCCGGCCCCCCCAACGAACATCTCTGTGGGTCCGGAGCCGGCCGTTCCCCGCGAGTCCGTCGTCCCCGGTCCTGTCGATACGGGATACAATCGATGGGCGGTGGTGGTTGGTGTCTCAAAGTATGCCTTTGCCGGTCAGGGGGGACTCGACGCTCTCCCGTTCGCGGCCGATGATGCGCGCATGTTCGCACGATGGCTGACCGGAGCGGGATGGTCATCCGATCACGTCCGGGTTCTGATCGATGAGGACGCAGCGGAGCGCAATATTCGAGTCGCACTCGAATCGTGGCTTACAAAAGCCGGATCAAAAGATCTCGTTGTGCTCTATTGGGCGGGGCATGGCTTTACCGACCCCGAGGACCCGGAGAGAGTCTACTTTGCCTGCTACGATACCGATATCCGCGTCCCACCGACGGGATTCCGCATGGACCGGGTCATCGGCTCGCTGAAGGAACGACAGGCTAAGAACGTGGTGGTCCTGGCCGATACCTGCCATGCGGGGAAACTGATCACCCGCGGCGAACGGGGGCTTTCCGTGGTCCCGGCGGTTAGACGCATGCACGATCAAGGTCGGGTGCCGAAAGGGTGGGTTTTCATGGTGAGCGCGGACACGGACCGGCAAGCCGTCGAACACAGTTCGTGGCGCAACGGGGCGTTTACGCACTGCGTTCTCCAGGGCCTTGAAGGTGCGGCGGATGGCTTTCAGAGCGCCGGAGCGAAAGACGGCACGATCACATTGGGTGAACTCCGGGCCTACCTTGAAAGGGCCATGCCCGATGAAACGCAGAAGGTGCTCGGCGTAGCCAAGCACCCCCTCATCACCACGAGCAGCGGAGACCCAACAATCTGGAATCTGACGCTTCAAGTGAAGTGAGGCGGAGGGTCGAGTGCCGGATAAGGGGCGAAGTAATCGGCAGTAGCTCTTCTTCCTTCTCGGCATAGAAGCCTCGTCCGGGCGGTTTAATAGCTGCACGAAAAAGACCCGGACACCTCCGAAACGATATGGACGTAAGTGTCGGTCAATAGCTCGACCCCTTTGCCTGAAAAGGAACCGCTGACGGAGTCCGACGTGCTCGACGCAATATCGATGGTGAGGTAATAGTCGTAATAGAGATTGGGCGTAAAATCCAGCCACTCTCCATCTCTCATGAGAATCCATACTGCACTGTTCGGAGCACCCTGGCTGCCGTCGCAGGAGTAGGCGCCGCTTCCTCGAAGGTCGGAGATGGTAAGATATACGTATTCGCCGGCTCCCGATTCGGCCCGGAAAGTCCACCCGCCCAGGTCATCAAAGCTCGATGTCGCTGATGAAACATCAAAGGGTACCGGGTCGTACCCTTCCACAGCAACGTTCACGAAGGCCGTGCATTTCATTTCAACGCCGAGGCCCTTGATTTCCACTTCGAACCACCGGAAATCCACATACTTCCCGGCTTCGTCCGTGATATGGAATCCGATCCGCTGTTTCCCTTTATCCAGTCCGCGAATGATCCCGCTTTCCGAAACAGCGATCTCAAATCCCTTCGCGTCGTACACCATGAAATGGGCATCGAAGGAATTGGCTTGTATGAGGACCGTCAGATAATCACTCGTACGAGTGAATCCGTCTTCGAGTTCCACGTATTCATCGTCATCATTCAGCGCCTTCAGGGTGTAACTCGGGAACTGCTCGTCGCCGATGGTTCCGTTCTCCATCTGCGACCAGTAGCCCGCAATGGAAGACCAGTCCAGAAAGGCGCCGACAGCCATGTACCGGATCTTGCTAAAGAGCGTCCCAAGGTCTGATGCGCTTGACCCCGACGCATACGGATAGAATTCCGTGAAGATGAGGCTGATTTCACGGTCCGCTGCACCGGAATAGTTGGGATCGGCCACGTAGAGCTTCTTTCCCTCTTTTCGATATACGATCATGGCATGGCCTTGTTGCTCGCCGTTCTTCTCTCCCCACATAAACACGAGCTGGGGGTTTCCGGTTACTCGGAGCGCATAGGAAAACGCCGCCATGGTTTCCTGATCGCCGGCGTAGGACAGGTTTTGAAAACGGTCGATCAGGCGACCGCTCAGGGATCCGTAGCTACTCTCTTTCTGCAAAACGGAACAGAGTCGATACGCGTTGGAATCGTCCTGCCAAAAACCGGCAGGTCTCGGTTCATTCCCGTTGTTGTCGTAGAGGCCGTACAGGTGCGGGGCCCCACTGCGCGGCTTTTCCGCATAATACCACATCGCCGCCACGCTCTGTCCCGAGCAGTGGCCTCTGGGCGCGATGTGCGACCCCAGGTTCCTGAATTGCCAGTCGTCCTGTCCGGGACGAAACCCGGAATCCGCGTCCTTTTCCAGCTCGTTCCTGAAAATCTTTGACACCAGGATGTACAGGGAACGGGTTTCGAGCGGGTCGTCCTGTTTTGTGAAAGATGGAGGGAGACCGGATGAAGTCCCGGACAAATGTAAGCTAAGTACGGAAAGCGATTGGCTGGTCATCGTGACCAGGGGCAAACCTTCGAGTTCTCCGGTCGACTCGTTGTACGCGAACGCCATGGCGAACTCGTCATCATGGATCGAAAGCGGGATCGTGATGAGAATGGGTTGACTCGCGGTCCCGCCGCCGTCATCGATGCGTATCAGGGGCAGCACCGGGACGATGAGGCTCCCGAACGCATGGCTCTCGATGGGGGCGTAGGAGATGGCAACGGACTTCGTCTCGTCGTAGGCCCCGTCCGGAATCTCGATCTCGAAACCCGCAATCGGACTTCCCGGCGGAACGGTAATCGCGCCCCCTGCCGTAGGGATCTCCGTATTCGAAACGGACACCGAGGGACCCACGACGATCTTGGCCCCGCCTGTTTCGGCTCCCCCGTCAGAGGAGTCGTTTCCTCCGCCGCAGCCCACGGCTCCGAGCAGGACTGCGAGCAGCAGCATCAGGGAGTACGAGCTGATTCGCGGCATGACGGCGCCTCCACAGTGTTCTGAACGGTTATTAAGTCATCGTAATCATAACTCCGCTTCTCTCCCCTTGGCTCATCGATTTGAAGAGCTTTTCAAGCTCTTTCAGAGCACAATCGGGGGAAATCCTCACTTGACATTCTTTGGACACATTATACCGTAGTTTTTTTGCGGTCAAAAGATTTTTGGCTTCAAGGGGCGTTTTGAAGAAATTGAGTTCGACTCAAATACTTTCCGAAAAGAGTTCAAGTAGTTCTTGAGGTCATCCCAGGGCCCTATAGAGGGATGGTCCCGTGCTTTTTCCACGGGCGGGCGGCTGTAGATTTGGACTCGAGCATCAGCAGAGCTCCTACAATGGCGGCGCGGGCCTCGGCAGGCTCGATGACCGCGTCCACCAACTGCCTCGATGCGCTGTGGTACGGCGTACAAAAGGCGTTTCTGTACTCCGCGATTTTCGTTTTCCGGAAGGATTCGGGATCCTCGGCCGAGGCGATCTCCCGGCGGAACAAGATATCCACCGCGGGTTCCGCTCCCACAACGGCGATTTCCGCCGTGGGCAGTACGAACATCTGATCCGTTCCCATCTCCTTGGGGCACATGGCGGAAATGCCGCCCCCGTATGCCTTGCGGAGCACCAGGGATATCTTGGGTACGGTGGATTCGGAGTAGGCGTACAGCATTTTGGCCCCGTGCCGGATGATGCCGCCATACTCCTGGGCAGTTCCCGGAAGATAGCCGGGATTGTCCACCAACGTCACCAGGGGGAAGTTGAAGGCATCGCAGAACCGGATGAATCGGGCGGCCTTGTCCGACGCGTCGATGTCGATGGCGCCGGCCAGAACCTTGGGTTGATTGGCGACGATGCCCACGGGCCGCCCGGCCAGCCTCGCGAATCCGATAACCATGTTTCTGGCGAACAGCTCGTGCACTTCAAGGAAGTCCCCCCTATCCGCCAGTTTACGAATCACGTCCCTCACGTCATAGCTCTTCTTCATGTCGGTGGGAATGATCTTCTCGATGGCGGGGACGGGCCTCTTCGGGTCATCCCCGGTGTCCAACCCGGGCGGGTGTTCACGGTTATTTTGAGGCAGGAAGGTCAGCAACGTCCGGATCTGTTCCAGACACTGGGTGTCGTTTTTGCAAAAGAAGTGGGAAACACCCGATCGTCGGGTATGGATCCGCGCCCCTCCAAGATCCTCGAAAGAAATCACTTCCCCTGTTACTTGCCGGATTACCTCGGGACCCGTCAGAAACATGCGGCTCGTCTGATCCACCTGGAATACGAAATCCGTGAGGGCAGGGGAGTAGGAAGCGCCTCCCGAGCAGTTCCCCATGATGGCGGACAACTGGGGCACCACTCCGGCGGACTGAACGTGTTCATAAAAGATGCGGGCATACCCTCGTACATTGTCCATGCCTTCCTGGATCCGTGCTCCGGCCGAATCGATCAAGCCTATGAGCGGCGCGCCCACGTCTCGGGACAAGGCTATGGTATCCACGATTTTCTTGCCGCTCACGGCTCCGACGGACCCACCGAATACCGTCGCGTCATGGGCGTAGACAAAGACCCGGCGCCCTCCGATCAGACCATGTCCCGTGACAACCCCGTCGCCGGGGATGTGCTTCCGGTCCATGCCGAAGTCATGGCACTGGTGCTCCGCGAACATGTACAGTTCGGTAAAGGTGTCCTTGTCCAGGAGCCGGTGGATGCGCTCGCGGGCAAACAGTTTACCCTTTTGGATCTGCTCGAGAATCCTTTCTTCTCCGCCGCCCTTGAGGGCCTGGTCCCGGCGCGATCTCAGTTCGTCGATCTTGTCCTGCATGTCACGACTCTTTTTCCGCCCGCCCCAGCGGGCCACTCTCCTCTATAGGTATGCCGCGCGTGCCGGGCAGGCACGGGGGCCCGCCCCTACGGCCTACTCCCCCCTGTACGCATGCCGAACATACGAGGACTTGTGCACGCTGCGCTCGAGCCGGCCCGGAGCCACCAGTTGAATGTCCGCCTTGAACAGCAGCTTGTCCCTCATCTCCCGTTCCAACTGGGATTTCAGGTTTCGCAGGGCCTCGGGTCCCAGGTTCACGCCGTGCTCGACCTCGATGGTGAGGGGCGGATTCACGGCGGATCCTACGGGTTCCCGCGTCAGTACGATGCGAAGCTCACCCGTCACATCCGGGACGTGGGTCGTAACCACGTCCTTGATGGCGGAAGGAAATACATTGATGCCGCTCACGATCAGGCATTCCCGGTCCAAAGCCGTGTACACCAGTTCGCCCTCCACTCCGTCCCGGAACGGAATGGGTTTCAGCGTATCCGGATCCACCAACTCGGGCAGGCAGTACTCCTGGGCCACGAAGTGCATACCACTTTTCTCCTCGCAGTCCGCCCACATGCCGGCGATCATCTCCGCGCCGCCGCATCCCGAGTCCCGCACATCGGTATGGTAGACCTCTTCGAGATGGTGTCGGATGGAGGGCACGCTTCCGCCGGGCTCGCCCCCCACCGCCATTTTCTTCCAACCGAGGTCTTTGGGAGCGCAGTGAACCGAATCCTGCACGCGGTCGATGAGATACAGGGCAAAGGAGGGCGTGCCTACAAGCGCGTTGGCGCCCAGGTCCCTGGAAAGGGAGAGGAATCGGTCCGTGCCTTCCCGCGGGCCTATTGGAATCACGGTGCAGCCGATGTTCTGGAGCGCCTCTATAATAGGGATACCGCCCACGAACATGCTCAGTCCGTATCCGAACAGCACGCGATCCGCGGGCCTGAATCCGGCGCACCAGTATATACGGGAATGCACCTCCATCCATGCCTGGATGTCGCTCTTGGTAAGTCCGATGTAGGTGGGCCTCCCCGTAGTGCCCGAGGTGGAATGAATGCGGATGACCTTCTCGAGGTCCGCGGCCGTGTGGGTTCCCAGGGGCGGGGCTTCCACCTGAGAATCCCGGAGTTCCTGCTTCACGGTGAACGGAATCCGATCCAGGTCGTCCAAGGTTTTGAAATCACCGGGTTCGAACCCGTGCTCCCGGAACTTGCGCCTGTAGAATTCGGAATGGCCGCAGACATAGGCGAGCTGTTTTTTCAGCTTTGCCTCTTGAATCTCCCGCACCGAATCCCAGGGCATGGTTTCCATTGGGACATTCCAAATAGGATGGTACGTCATGAAAAGCCTCCATCGGTCGCGCCATGGATGTCCGCTATCTTTCCTCGGCGGATACGGCTTCTATGGCTTTGGTTGGGCAGGTGACTTCGCAGTTCCTGCACTCGATGCAATTGGTGTCCTCGATGACGAATTCCGCCGTTCCCTCGAAGTACCCGGGGTCCAACAGCTGCATCGGGCATTCGTCTATGCAGAGCGAACAGTGGGATGTGATGCGCAGGCAGCTTTCCACCTGTATGCGAATGATGGCCATTCGGCTGACCTCCTAACGGATGATTTCCTTGCCGTATTTTTGGGGAACCCTTTTGAAAAAAGGGTTCCCCAAACCCCTCCCCAAACCTCTTGGAAGGGGGTCATTCCGGCTTGCGCCGGAAAAACCCCGCCATGCCGGCGCTATCTCCACGGTGTGTTCGGAGAATCCCTCTCTCACGGCCACTCTCATTATTTGGTCTCAGGAGACCTCCACAAGCTCCGTGAGCACTCCCTCGAGCACCTCGGAAGGGAGGAAGCACACCAGGCCGTCCGCCCCCTTCATGGGCTCCTCGCTGTCGAAACACACACCGCGCGAGCGGATGGTCCGCATCGAGCCTCGGATGTCCGACACTTCGTAGGCGATGTGGTGCACCCCCGGCCCTCGATACTTGAAGAACGCGCTGAACCGGGTCTCCTCGCCGGTGGGAGAGATGAACTCGAGCCACAGATCCCCAACCCGTATGAACCCGACCTCGACATGGTATTCGGGCATACGGATCACTCGTTCGAACTCGAGACCGAGTGTTTCCCGGTACGTTTTTTCGGCCTTCGCCAAGTCCCGGACGGCGATGGCTATGTGATGCACCTTTCGTATCATGAAGGGCCCTCGAGGGGGGCCGAAGCCCCCGAATGTGTTTTTTGACCGTGAATCCTCCGGCTCAGTTGATGCTCCGGGCTACGGCATTGGCCTCGTGGATCGCTTCCATGATGCGCCGAGGTTGTTTGACGTCGCCGATCTGGAACACGTTGGGAGTCTGTTTGCTCGCCAAAGTGTCCGCCAGGGCTCGGTTCGAGGTCCTGCCCAAAGCCATGAGAAACGTGTCCGCTTCCAGGGCCTGATCCCGTCCTTCGCCGTCGGTGATGAGAAGCTTCCCGTTCGAGAATTCCTTTACCTTGACGTTGGTCATGACGGTGATGTTCTTCAGGGATCCGATCATCTGTTGGAGCGTGATTTGCCTGAGGATGTAGATATAGGGCGCATCTCCATAATTTCCGGTGGTCGAGAGCAGAGTGACCTGCTTTCCTTCCTTGGCCAGCGAATAGGCGGCCTCCGCTCCCTCCTGGCCCCCGACAACCACCACCTTCGGTCCCATCGGGGCCTTTGTCAGATAGTAGTCGTCCAGGTACACGGCCTTCACGTGGTTCATGCCCGGAATGTCCGCTTTGGCGAGGGAAGCGCCCACGGCAAGGATCACCGCGTCCCAGCCTCCCCCCTCGATGGCCTCGACCGTGGCTTCCTTGTTGAACTCGAACGCCACGCCCAGCGCGTTGCATTGCCTTTCGAGCCAGGGAATAATGTGCCAGAGGTCCCGCGTCAGTATCGACGGCGCGGACGACGCCAGCTTCACCATGCCTCCGACCTTGTCCGATTTCTCCCATACCGTGACTTTATGCCCCCGTTCCGCGCACACTTTGGCCGCCTCGAGACCGCCGGGGCCGGCGCCTACCACCAGCACGTTCTTCGCATTGCGCGCCTTTGGCGCCCCGTAATACTCGCGGTACTCCATGCCGAAGTCATAGTTGATGGCGCAGCGAATTCGCACCTGGTTGAACAGGCGCTGCGAACACCCTATGTCGCAGGCTATGCATCGCCGCACGTCCTCGTACCGGCCTTCGAGCATCTTCCGGGGAGTGAGGGGGTCGGCTATGATCTGGCGCGCCATGCCGATGAGGTCCACCTGGCCGCCTTCGACGAGTTTCATGGCCAGCCGCGGATCGTTCACCCGGCCCCTGCCTATGACCGGGACCGTCGAAATTTTCGTGATGGGAGCGAAGTCCGAGTAGATCCGGCCCGCCGGAGTGAAGTAGATGGGCTCGACATTGTAGTTCACGGTTTCGAAGTTGCTGTTCGACAGGTCGAAGCAGTCCACCCCCGCTTCGATGAGCTTGGGTACGAACTCCTTGGCCAGGTCCAGGGTGATGCCCTTTTCCTGCATCCCGATTTCCTGGAGCTTCTCGTCCACGGTGAGCCGGAACACGATGGGATAATCGGCGCCGCAGGCTTTCTTGCAGCGGCGGGTCAACTCGGTGGGAAACGCCAGCAACTCGCCGAATTCGTCGTCCCGCTTGTTGGTGAACGGACTCAAGAACTGGCTGATCAGAAATCCGTGGGTGCCGTGCAGTTCGACGCAGTCAAACCCGGCCTCCTTGGCCAAGGCCACCGATTCCACATACTGGTCGAGCATTTGGTGAACTTCCGCCGTGGTCATGGCTCGAGCTTCACCGTCGCGGCCGGGCGCAAAAGGATTGGCATGGGCGGAAGGCGCCACCAGCGGCAGCTTGGTGATGCGGGGATTGGACTGGCGGCCGCCGTGCACGATCTGAATGCAGGCTTTGCCGCCCATCTCGTGAATGGCCTCTACGATGTCGTTGAGGCCCGGAAGCATGCGATCGGAATAAATCCCCTGCATGCCGAAGAACATGTTCCCGTCCGGGCGCATGTAGGTGGCTTCCACGATGATCAATCCCGCGCCGCCCTCGGCTCTCTTCCTGTACGTGTCGATCAACTGCGGCGTGGCGTACCCCTGTCGATCCGCGAAGCTCGTAACGGTTGGAAGCGATACTATCCGGTTTTTCAGCTCCATACTCCCCACTCGGATCGGTTCAAAGATCTTTGCCATGCTGATCCTCCTTTTTTGGGTGTTGATGGAAAACGTGAAATCATATCCGCCGGCTGTGCACTTACCTTTGGTCGCGGAGAATTTGCATGCTCGAAGCCGGGGCGCCGTCACGCACCGGACGTTTCTTATATACAAGTGTGGTTCTATGGTACGCGGGAAATCCGCACGCCCTGCCTGTGAACCTTTGTTCAAGACCGCGTTGCTTCGTGTGGAATGAGCCCGAACGAGGGCGGTTGAGGTGTTTTAACGAGTCCACAAATAAAAAACGGACGTTCGTCATTCTATTTGGCTACATATAGCCTACACTCTTTGTATTCCACGGTCAAAGCCTTTGTGAGGCGTGCAGGATGCAATCAGGGATGGCGAAGGGGATGGGGTAGGGACAGGAAAGCAGAAACAAGGTGTACGTTAAGGACCTGTGCGGCCGGTTGACCCGATCGACCCGCGCGTATTCGAGGGCTGGAAATCGCGTTGAATGGCATCTTCAGAAGGCGCGTGGCCCGGAGCGGGAAGGCCGTGTCAATGATCACCTTAATCGAGCCACCCATGATCGCCGTAATGAAGCCAGTAAAAAGCGTCAAAAAAGGGGTCTCGGACAGCCATTCAAATCAGTCTTTTTCACCTCCTTTCCGAGGTGTGATTTTCTCCGTTCTTTGACAGTTTGTTTTGGATGATCCGGTCGTCGTCCGAGGGGCCCGGAAGCTCTTTCCCTCCAGAACAACCTTGTAGGCGCCGTGGCGAAGCCGGTCGATGGTGGCGGCGCCCAGGATCCGGTTGGGGAACGCGTCCGGCCACTCGGGGATATCCAGGTTGGAAGTGACGATGGTGCTTTTGCGTTCGTAACGTTCGGCGATGACCTCGTGGAAGTCTTCGTCCTGGGACGCCTTCAGCGGTTTGAGCCCGAAGTCGTCGATAATCAGAAGATCGACGCCGGCCAGCTTGGCGAAGTGGCGGTCATAGCCGTTGATGGCCTGGGCGGCATTGAGCTGGCCGAGCATCTTGGAGACGGTGGTAAACAGCACATCGTAGCCGGCTCGGATGGCGCAGTGTCCGAGGGCCTGGGCGATGTGGCTTTTGCCGGTTCCGCAGGGGCCGACCACGAACACACAGACCTTTTCCTCGATGAACCGGCAGGAGGCAAGGTCGGCGATCAGTCCGCGGTTGATCCCCGGATTGAAGGTGAAGTCGAACTCCTCCAGGGTCTTTTGGTTGCGGAAGTTGGCTCGGCGAAAGGCCAAAGCCAGCTTCTTCTGGGTCCTTCGTTCGATCTCGTCGGTGACGATCATGGCCAGAAAGTCCATGTAGGAAAGCTTCTTTTCAATGGCCTGCCGGTTGCGGGACTCGATGGAGTCCAGGATCCCCGACAGGCGAAGCTGTTTCAGCATCGGGATCAGCTCGGGCATCGGATTCATGGCAGCCTCCCTTCCGCCGCAACCTGCAGCTCTTCTCCGGTTCGAAGAAAGCGCCCGGCGCCGGTGTAGGCGGCGGCAAGATCGATCACGTTGTCGACCTGGTTTACGGGAGTCTGGTCCAGTCCCTGGTGAAGGATGCTTTTCACCGTCCTGTATCTCGGATTGTCGAAGAACAGCGCTCGCTTGCAGGCCGCCTCCAGGCGGACGGCCCCGTAAGGTTTCACGAGTCCGACCACGCCTTGAGCGGCGCGCAGATTGTCCAGCACCCGGTCGGCAAACAGGCGCCGGATAAGCCGGTGGCAATCGGGGCCGACGACTTCGGCCTGCTTCAGGCACCACTCTGGATCGCGCATCTTGTAGGCCAGCGCTTCGGGCGGCAAGTGGTCGTCCATGGTGGACCGGGCGCCGGGCTCGGTGAGACGGGGATGAACCGCCACCAGCTTCAGGTCCCGATACAGCTTGACGGTGTTGTCGGTGGCCTTGAGCCAAAGCCGTTGTCCGACCAGTCTAAACGGCGCCGAGTAGCGGACCTTTTCATGGCGGACATGGCAGTCGTTGTGCAGCTTGACCCGGGTCCAGACCGCGATTTGAATCGGCACGTCCGGCAACGGCCGGAGCATCGGCTTTTCCGCTTCGGCGAACAGGGTCAGCGGTTTTTGATGGGTGGTGCCGTGAACCCGGTTGCCGGCGGTTTGAGTCAACCACCGCCGCAGCTGCTCGTTTGCGTCGGCAAGAGAGCGGAACTGCCGGAGGGGGACAAAGTTCTTCTTGATGTACTTGACCCCGGATTCGACCCGGCCCTTTTTCTGCGGCTGCGCCGGAGGACATGGAGAGATCAGAAAGCCGTAGCCTTCGGCAAGCTCGCCGTAGGAGCGTTGGACTTCCGGATCCCGGAAGCAGGCCCGGGTGATGGCGCACTTGGCATTGTCGATGATCAGCTTTGCCGGCAGACCGCCGAACCACTCAAAGGTTCTGCGGTGGCAGGCAAGCCAGGTTTCGACTTTCTGATCGGTGACGACCTC
>JACQYL010000028.1 GCA_016208165.1 Deltaproteobacteria bacterium | reverse complement strand
CATAGCCTGATTATATCGTAACTACTTATTATTGCAAGGCTTATCTCCACCTCGCGACCCTTAAGTCAATGACATTGACCCTAAAGCGGTTAAGAAGAGCCTTAATCCTTGGAATTTCCTTATCTAGCCATTCGGCCCGTACTTTAGGCTGACCGCTTGTCATGAACATTTCATGAAGAACATGATCTTTCTTCCAATCCTTTTGTGATTTCTTTAGTTCATCAAGTAAATTCTTATTCTTTTTCTTGGCAATGACGAGTTCGCAGTCAGCGCCCATCAGATATAAGCTCCTCAAGAGACCATAATATTCGGTCTCCTTATATGTCACCACAGGATCGACGCAATCTTCAACAAGCCTACGTCCGAACCTCGTGAAGAGCGATCTAAAAGTTATGCCCTGCAATTCTGGATCAAGGCGAAAGATATTCGATTCGTCCAACCATTCAATGAGCCTATTTTGGGAAATTGACTTCTCATCGAAGGCAAGCCTCTTTCCGTCCGCACTACGTTCTATGATGTGTGGTTTATTATCTATAGTAAATTCTAAAAAAAATAACCAATCCGGTAAAGCAGTCTTAAGTCTATTATCTAAACGTGCACCAAGACAATGATGGACAAGCTTAAGAGCCAGGGTTTTGCCAACCCCATTACTACTTCCTTCTTGGCGATCAGCGGAACTGTCACCAACTATCAAGGTTAGACCAAAAGGATTGAACCTTATTGTTTTAAATGATCTGTGACTAGATGTCAGTTTGACTAGTCTCATTTTGCTCACATAGACTAATACGTCCGTCTCCAACCAAGTTTACGGCGCCAATGGCATAAAGAAGGTCAACCGCCAAGATCAAATGAGAAAAGGATGGCCTGGATTTCCAACCGGATGAACCGCTATCAATCTTGGCCCAAAGTTCGTCGAGCGTGTGTGGTTCAATGAGAAGCTGACGAATATGGCCCGATAGAGCAATAATCGAGTCGATAAAGCGGACATGTTTATGCGGGATCAATGCTGTCCGGATGTTCATATGCGTCACACGTTTCGAAATATTTGGATATGATAACCTGGGCCGCCAATCGGCAGGCGGCCAAGCTGTGGGGATGGTTTCGCTTGCTCGTAGGTATCAGACTTTCCACGAGCCACACATACCTCTCATTCGGCGCATCAGCCGAATCAACGACCGCAGTCTTGCTCCGATGGTAAAGTTCATTGATTTGAAGAGCGATCTGCTGAGCTAGTCCCGGATCCCTCACCTTCAAAAATACGTCAATCTCATCGACCTGGTATGAATAAATACGCAAATATTCGGAGACAGGTACAGTGATTCCATTCAGCTGGATTTTTTTGTGAAAATCTGGACTGGTATCATCGAGAAGCGGAACTATTTGTGGCGGATTGTCGGCCAAATAGGTCAACAGTTCACCGATGGCGCTAGGATCTATGAATTCCGGGGTTTCCGCAGGTATGCCGCCCACAATCATCATCTTCTGCGACTCGGTCAATGACATGAACTTTGCTTCCAACTCTGCTGAAGATATCGGCGTCGCCTCTTTTAAATTTTCATCTATAGCAAGATTCAGAAGGCTACTTGCTATCGGAGCAGGCGCACCACGAAAGCGATCATTATAAACGAAATGATAACGCTCAATCGTGGGCCATTTCTTTCTCAGCTTGTTGAAATCAATTATCGTCTTGTTCACCGCTTGAACAGGGCTCCGGGTTGTGGCCGCCTGCGGTCCGAAAACTTGAAAATATCTGTTTTCTCTTGGACACCACCCATCATTACCGCCATCACCCCAGTTCCCCCATGGCGCCACCGCCTGAAAACCTTGAGTGGAGTATTGCATCACATCGTTGAAAAGTCTCTGAAATTCGGTACCAGATGCCTCATGAATCTTTAGTCTAAAAAGTTTTCTGTACCAAAAATCTTTGTGATCTGATGACACTACCTTTCCTTCCGTATACGATGCAAGGTTGCAGTTTTCCTATATAAATTAGGCTCAGCGTCGGTCTCGTTTTGCTTCGCATTCCCCTAAGATTATTGGATAGCATCAATTACAGGTACTGTCATAAATCCGCAGATGAAACCGGGCACCCAATCACAGGCTCCCCAATGCATCTGTCCTTGGCTTTTGCCAAGTCTGTCTCTTCAGGCTGGGACACGCGGCCCTCCTCTGCTCCGTGCTGTTTCACGTCCTCCAAATCCGTTTGAGCATCCAATCTGGATTGGAGTGCAGTTTTGAATACTGCTGACACGAAACCGTTTTGGGCAACAACTGAGGAGATTCAACCCAATCTTCCCAAAAAGCTGCGGGTTGATCCGGGTTGGTGTTGACCGATTCACCAATTTCGAATGGTGATTCGAGTGCATCATGTCCGTCACTCGCGGAAGGTGAACATCTCTACAGTGAAAAATAGAGCAGTTTGTGTGCCAATTGCAATAACAGATTGATTACAGATGAATTCTTCCATTTCGGGCCGAAGTGGATACCTTGATATTGCTCAGAAATTGAGCAATTCCCGGCCACACATTGCTCAATAATTGAGCAAGACGCCCTCACCCCCCCTCTTCCCCTTCGACAGGCTCGGGATCGTTGACAGAGGGAGAGGGAGAGGGCGGGTAAAGGGGTCAAGTCTGCTCTTGACTCTTGTCAAGTCCTTTTTCACACTCTTTAGACTCAGCTGCTCATGGTTTCTCACATTACATTGACACAGAGGGTGTCACTCGCGGGTGGTTGTTCACTCTGCAATACAAATAATATGCAGCTTGCGTGCCAAATGCAATAAGAATGTGATTTACCCGGTTTTCGGGCGCATGCATGCGGCGAACGAGGCCTGGAGGGCTGGGGCAGGTGGGCCCAATGGCCGAGCCTGCGACTTGTTCATAGGATAGAACGGCTATCTTGAGACGTAAAGCCCCCACAGGATAAGGGGGACGGCGATATCCGCAAAGAATACCGCCCCTGCATTGCCGGGGTTCTTGTTGCCCGTTTCTTTCTGGTCCTTCAGGTGCACCGAGAAAGCCCCGAGCAGGAAAACCGAAGCGAAAACAATGGTCGCCAGCCAGAAGCCGTCGCGGAAAAGGAAGCACAACACGCCGCATGTTCCCAGCGAGAGGTTGGTAAAGGCAATTTCCTTCTGGAAGGGATTGCCCGCGGGCCAGCCGATATATCCGGCTATCTCGTCGGATTTGAAATCATGGCCGAGGAAAGCCCAAATTCCCCCCAGGCCGACTTCAATAACCAAAAACCAGAGCAGCAACGACTCAATTACCGGGGCGCGCCAGATGAGAATATGCCCGGTAGCGATGATCAGAGCAGCGACCGATAGATAAATCGTAAACATGATACAATTAATAGGACATATGGGATCTATACGGCAAAAAAGCCGTCCCCCCGAGGGGCGGCTGACTTATTTAAATGGCGGAGAGAATGGGATTCGAACCCATGGTAGGGCTTTTGACCCTACACTCGCTTAGCAGGCGAGCGCCTTCAGCCGACTCGGCCATCTCTCCGCGGGAGGAAATCTCGGATCATGCTGGCGGAGGGAGTAGGATTCGAACCCACGGTCCCGCTCACACGGGACAACGGTTTTCAAGACCGCCGCCTTAAACCACTCGGCCATCCCTCCGAGGGTGGAGCTATTCTTAGCATTCTTGCCCGCCAAGGTCAAGGGCAAGTGGAGCAGTTGAACCTTTGGACACGATTCATTTCTTCAGGGTGGAGCATCGCTTATTCGGAAGCCATCCTTTCAAACAGAACCCTGTGCAGCCGTTCCTTTTTGTCCGGCAGCAAACGCTTGTTCTTCTTCCGCACTTCCCGGGCCTCCTCGATAAAATACAGCAGAAGTTCCCGGTCTTCTCTTTCCAGGCAGCCATGACGTTGCCGCGCCGACAGGCTCGCCAGTATGGCCAGCAGGCCATAGGTAACCATGCTCAACGTGGTCCATCTTCTCAATAGGAACTGCTGGCGGGTAAAGCTTTTCCCGTGGAGCAGAAGGCCCAGAAAGAACATCCGTTTGAGGGTCTTGACATTGGCCCGGGCCAATGCAGACGCTTTTCGCATGGCCTCGTCCTCGAAAACCAGAGGCCATCGATCCCGCCCGAAAGCTTTTCTTATAAGAAAGAGCAGTCTGGAAATCGGGTTTTTCGATCGCATGTCCGATCGCTTGTTGAGCTTGCCCAACAAGAACAGAGGCGGGTAGATGCTGTGAATCTCCGTGGTGCCTTCGAAGAGCGTTCCCGCGCGCATGTCCCTCATACGCCTTTCGTAGGGCTGGGTGGAAAGGTACCCGGAGCCTCCCGCCACCTGAAGCGCGTCGTACAGCGTATCCCAAACTCGTGTGGTGCCGAAGAGCTTGCAGTGAGAAGTCTCGATCGCCGGATCGAACTTGGGCGCTTTTTCCAGAATGGCGGCCGCAAATTCGTTCATGGCCGAGCTTACGAACCGCCGCACTCGGGCTTGGACCAGCTTTTCCTGGATCAGAGGAAAGTTCCGGATGGGCTGTCCAAACTGCAGGCGCGCGGCCGCCCGCTTTTTCATGTCTTTCAGGGACTGGTCCAATAAACCCACGGCTGCCGCTCCGAGTTTCAAGCGGCCGTAGTTCAGGATGGTCATGGCGATCTTGAACCCTTCACCGGGTTTGCCGACGAGGTTTTCTACGGGGACGCTCACCCGATCCAGTCGAACAAAGGCTGTCGAGGAGGCTCGGAGGCCCATTTTGGGCATGTTCTCTCCTATTTCCACGCCTTTCCAGTCGGTCTCGACAATGAAAACACCCATGTGTCCGGGCTTTTTCGGATCCATCTGGGCGAACACGGTGATGGCGCCGGCGTAGTTGGCGTTGGTGATATAGGCCTTTGTACCGCTCAGGATATAGTGCCCTCCGTCCGGAGACGGCTCAGCCGAGGTCTGAAGATTACGCGCATCGGATCCAGTGTCGGGCTCCGTAAGGCCGAAGGCCATGATCTTTTCGCCTGTGGCTGCCGGAACCAGATACCGGTTCTTCTGACGCTCGTCACCAAAAAGCAAAAGCACCTGGACCCCGAGCGAGGTATGCGACATGAACGTCAGGGCCGTCGACACATCGAGTTTGATGGCTTCTTCGATGAACTGAAGGTATTCTGTCAGACTGAATCCGAGTCCGCCATAGGCTTCGGGGATGTTGATACCGAAAAGGCCCAGCGCTCCCAGTCTTTTCAACACCTCATCGGGAATCCGTCCGTCCTTTTCGAAGCGTCCCACATCATAGTCCTTCATCAGGTCATGATAGTCGTTTACCAGGCGTTTCACCCGTGTCGAGGGTTCGGCAGGGGAGAACGCCCGGAACATACGTTCGTTGAGCGATCCGAGATAGAGATCCTCCATGAAATAGAGCGACGACATGGCTTCTCCTCCTCTACGATATGCTTTGCGACTGCAGCATGATGAATCCCTCCGACGAAACATGTCCCCTCGCACAAAAGCCCGGCGCAATACGTTGCCTGTCCAAACTCCGTCAACCTTTCAAAGATCCATCCCGGTTCAAGAATATGCTATGGCCGTGATCGAGGTGGATCAGGCGATCCTCGAGCCCTTTTTCCCGCATCTCGCGACGGATCTCCATAGGTGGAAAATAAACAGGCTCGTCCCCCAGACGAAAGGTTCCCCAATGCACCGCCAGCAAACGGGAGGCATTCAATTCCACGAAGGACTGAACCACCTCCGCGGGATTCATATGGCTGGACGCCATGAACCACCGGGGCTCATAGGCCCCGAGATTGAAGATGGCCAAGTCCGCATGAAACTCCCTCGAGAGCTCCTTGTATCCGTGGAAGTAGGCGGCATCGCCGGAAACGAAGATCGTTGGTCCGGCGGCTGTTTGAATCAGGAAAGACCCCCACAGGGATCGGTTGGGGCCCATGAAAGGATTTCTCATGGTCCAATGGCTGCAGGGCAACAACGTGATCTTTCTTTCGCGGTCGCTGTAGCTCTCGAACCAATCCAGTTTGGATCGATGCTTCATGGGCAGACCGTCGAATACATAGTCATAGCCCAAGGGACTGATCACATGCGTGTCCGAGGGCAGATCGCGTAAGGAGTCTACGTCCAGGTGGTCAAAATGACCGTGCGTGATCAGAACGTGGTCCGGTCCGGGCAGCTCACGCGGATCGAAGGCAAACGGAGTGAAATCCGTGATGAACCAGAAAGGGCTGTGGAATACGGGGTCGATGAGCAGAACCGTACCTTTGTCCTGGATGAGTACGCTCGCGTGCTTGAGAAACGTGACGGAAAGACCTTCCGGATTTCGCAGCGATTTGGAATCCACGCTCACCGGAGCTACCCGCTCCTGACTGTAATAGGATTTGAACGGATTGGGGCTGAACAGCTTCCATCGCAGCAGCCGAAACGGGTTCCCGTACGTTTGAGAGGAAAAAGGATTGAGGAAGCCGTTCTCGGTGTGGTGGACTTTTCTTTTAACCAGTTCATGAAGGTCGTAAGGCGGCGTTTTCACATAGGTGTTTTCGCTGGAACCATAAGCCGGACGCGCCGACAGATAAGGTCCGACAGGCGCCAGACCGAGGAGGGCTGCCTTCACCGCATAGGATAGTGTCTTTGTCAGAAATCCACGACGAGTCATGTCCGGAGGCCTCATCTTTCATTGGTTTCGATTCCCGGAAGCACAGACACTGGACATTGTCCAGTGTCCGAGTTCGCATATCCAAACACCCAACCGGCGGACCGAATCCTGCCCTTACCTTTAATACTAACTACGCTTTGGAAACATTCCAGACATCGGCGGCCTTATACGGTAGTTCCATCCTCGAAGGATTCGCTTTCCGGCCAATCGGGAAAGATCTTTTCGAGAAGGTTTCCCCGAGACACGCCGGAGCGGTTGGATGGAACGAATCCGCCTGATCGTCGTAACCGAAGACGGCGGGGACGGGCCGGAAGCGAGTTACGAGCCGTGCAAGGCTCGTAACGTTGGACAAGGGCGTTTCGGTTGAATGTCAAATAAGAGGATAAACCCAGGAATTCGCGGCACGCACGTATCGCGGGCGCTCCGGCTCCTCGATCCCGGGAAAACCACTCGCCGTCCGGATTCCCCCGAAGCTCGAACTCCGAAGTGCGAATGCCTATTCCGACTCCCGGGAGATGACTCGGCGCTTCCAGAAGGCCAAAACACCGTTCGTGCCGAATTCCAACTGTATCAGCTCCCAGCCCGCCTGCCCCCGCTCATTCATTATGGTCTCGAGAAAGGAGACCTGATCGCCGGGGACCTGTTCGAGGGCGCAATCCGCTTGCGCCGAGCAGAAATAGACCAATTGCGTGAATTCCTTCGAGTCGTGCCGGGTGATTTCATATACGTAAGATTCCATGATTTCTCCAATAACCCTGGGCGCCGGAAAGCATTTTACTGCCCATCGAAAGTCAACAAGACAGACAGTACCTCTTCACAGCACGGAGCCGTCCCGTCACCTTTGACTGCTCAAGGTGAGGCGATCGCAGTGCATACCGATAAGGCGGAACCGACCGGAAAGCGGATCATGACGAACATAGGATTAGTCGGAAAGCCGGAAAGCAACACTCAGAAACAGGAACGGTCCCGCACTATTTTCGCATCATGTTCGCGGCATGGCTATAACGTTTCCCGACCTCGGCCCAGTTGATTATGTTCATGAAGCCGGCTACGTATTCCTTGCGGCGGTTCTGATACTTCAGGTAATAAGCGTGTTCCCAGACGTCACAGATCAGCAGAGGGATGACGCCCCAGATGGTCAGATCCTGATGCTTTTCCGCTTGAAGCACCAATAGATATCCCCTGTAGGGCTCGAACGCCAACACTCCCCACCCGCTTCCCTCCACCGCGACGGTAGCGGCTTCGAATTGGGCCTTGAATTTGTCCAGATCCCCGAAGCTCTGGTTGATGGCATTCAGAAGGTTCTCGTCCGGGCCGGAGCCTCCTTTGGGAGCCATGTTGGTCCAATACAACGAGTGAAGGACATGTCCCGAACCGTGAAACGCCAGTTCGCGGGACCAGTGTTTGATCAGGCTGTAATCGCCCTCGGCCCTGGCTTTCGCCAGCGCATCCAAGGCTTCGTTGAATCCCTTTACATAGCCGGCATGATGTTTGTCGTGATGGAGCGTCAGGGTCTCTTTGTCGATAAATGGTTCCAGGGCGTCATACGCATAGGGGAGAGGCGGCAATTTGCACTCCCCCGCCACGCCGGCGGCTTTCATTTCAGCCGAGGACGCCGTTCCCGCTACACTGGCCAAACCCAAAGTTACAGCGGCTGCTCCCGCCCCCACCATGAGATCCCTTCTGGATATGGGATGGTTCATGTACACACCTCCGTTCTCGATAGACTTAGTTGTGTCTGATACGCCCGACTTCATAAGCCCCAACTCCTGCGCGACCGGGCACAGGTCCATGGCGCGGCGTGAACGTCAACGCCGGATCACGCACCGTCCCAGTGCAGGTGTTCCTTCTTGGAGAACCAGTGGACCGGATCGGCATAAAAATCATCCATATCTTGAAGAATCAAGAGATGTCCCCGTTCCTCTTGAGTGAGTCGTTCATAAAACTGCTTTTCGATGGTGTTCTCCGCCTTGCCACTCAACTCCGTATAAAACCGGATCCCTTTTTCTTCGTATTCGCGAGCGATCCTCACGGCCTCGACGTCATCCGCGTTAACCGTAACCTTATCGTTCAGTTCCGCCCTCGCTTTCTCGAAGATGTTCTTCAGGTGTCCCGGAGATTGGAAAGTAGGGCATTGATCGGGCCACTGACCCGAGGCCGTCAGCTTATCGTAAATTCCTCTGACGACCTCCATATGTTTAAGCTCCGCCTTGGCTATGGCCTCGAACATCAGTTTACCGTATTCGTTTTGGGTGCGTTTCGCAGCGTCCTGAAAATATCGAAGTCCGTCTCCTTCGAAACGGATCGCTTCGTCCAGCATCTTCAAGCAAGAGCGTGTGTCCATACGTTCTCCTTCGCATTGGATGTCGAAAAGCATGACGTAAAAAAATCTCGTTTTAAGATAAGTACGAATCGTGGAACGTCAAAAGGGGGAGGCCATATTCATTTCGTTTCCTTTGTGAATCATGGTATGAATGAGTAACGGTAAAGGATTTCGTGAATCATCCGAGTGGGGGAGGGCGGGACCTCCAGGCGCTGGAGACCTGAGGAAATACCTATGGGGTTACGCGTGCGTTTTTCCGACCTTTTTCGCTGTACGTTGGACGAGAGAACGGGAAACGAAGGTTATATCGGCGTGTCGCCCAAGGGCGATGAATACCACGTCGTAGTCCCGGTCGACACGCAAATCGCTCGCGGCGTCAAAGCGTGCAACAGACCTCGAGACGGAACTCCCTTTGGAGGGTACGCCCGTTGGTTCTATTTTCGATGCGAGGCTTTCTCTGCCGATGGAGATCCGGATCTGAATTCAGAAGAGTACAGAAGCCTCCGGGTGGCGGCTTCGCGCAATAGCGGGGCCCAATTGGTGAAGTGGGCTGCGGGGGAAGGAATTCAGATCGAAGTGTATGAGGATTGAAAGAGGTGTTGGGACCTGCTCATGATTCTGAATGGTTGCGGGGGATGCTACGCGCCCTCGCCCTGGCCTTTCGGCGAAGGGAGAGGGCGCGTGGCTTGCTTGACCCGACAATTTCAATTTGTCGGCTTCGTGCGTGAATTCAACCGACCCTGCCAACCCATCATGTCGCCCCGCCCCTCGAGAGGGGTCCGCGGGGCGGGAGGGCGCCATGAGTCTTGCATCATAAGGCGAGGTGGCGCTTCTTATCCTTTTCTTGCCGCAAAGCCCCGCATGAATTCCACCAGCGCCTTCACGTCGTCCAGGCCGGTGGCGTTGTATAAGGACGCGCGGCATCCACCGACGCTGCGATGCCCCTTGAGTCCGCCCAGTCCGTTTTCAGTCGCCTCTGCCACGAATTGCTTCTCGAGATCCTCGGACGGAAGTCGGAAGGTCACGTTCATCAGGGAGCGGCTGTCCACGTCGGCCGTACCTCGATAGAAGTCCGTCTCATCGATCGTATCGTACAGCAGGTCCGCCTTTTGTTTGTTGAGGGCCTCCATCTTTTCGAGGCCGCCGACGGTTTCTTCCAGCCATTTAGCCACCAGTTGGATGACATAAATGGTGAAACAGGGAGGTGTGTTATACAGGGACTGCTCCTTTACGTAAGTGGTATATCTCAGCATGGTCGGCAATTGTTCGGGGGAGCGGGCCGCCATGTCTTCGCGTATGATCACCACGGCCGCACCCGCGGGCCCCATGTTCTTTTGGGCTCCCGCGTAAATGAGTCCAAAGGGCTCGATGTCTATGGGCCGGGAAAGGATGTCGGAAGACATATCCGCCACAAGAGGAACCGCACCCGTATCCGGGAATGTTTTCCACTGGGTGCCCTTGATGGTGTTGTTGCTGGTGATATGAACGTAAGCCGCCCCCGGATTCAGACCTAAATGCTTGGGTATATAGGCGTAGTTTCTGTCGCTGCTCGACGCGGCCACGTTGACCTTCTTTCCCACGATTTTGGCCTCTTTGATGGCTTTGGAGGACCAGGTACCCGTGTCGACATAATCGACGGCATCGTTGTCAACGGCCAGGTTCATGGGGACCATGCAGAATTGCATACTGGCGCCACCCTGAATGAACAGGACATGGTATTGGTCCGACAATCCGAGCAGGCGCTTGATGCGGGTCTGAGCTTCCTCGATGACGTCGTTGTAGGTTTTGGACCGGTGGCTCATTTCTAGGATGGACATGCCCGTGTTCTTGAAATCCAGGAATTCGGATTGGATTTCTTCCAGCACCGCCAGAGGCAGCGCTGCCGGCCCGGCGTTGAAGTTGTGGATGCGATGGACCATTGGTTTCCTCCCTCTTGCATATAACGCAAACCGCGTCGATCTCTATTCACTCGTTGGGTTGAATTCGTTTCTTCCGCTGGAACGTTTCGCGGGTGGCTGCCGTCCGATGTCGGAGCAGAATTCCGAATTTCGTCTCAGCTAGGTCCCAGCGCGTGCTTGGATTCCATTTAAACAAAAAGGTGGTCTATACTCTATTCATCCTTGATCGTCAATAGTTCAATATCCTGTAATCCACGAATCCGTCAAATGTCTCCTTAAAAGGCCCTTGCAGCTCCTGTTCAGAAAACGGTTGGAGGGGATTTCACCGGTTCCTTCCGGGTTGAATCGTTTTTCTCTGCCATTTGACGTCCGTCCCTCGGATACCAACTTCCGATTTCCATCCCTTACTCTTCCCACTTGAAGCAACTCGGCTGCTGAAACGCCCCGTTATAGATACCGCACGAGCCTATACGAGGGGAAGCGAGACACCAGGTTGCATCCATGCCAAACCCGTTCCGACGCGGTGAGCTACACCGAAAAGCCCATTTAGTTACAAAATTATGACAAAACGCCGCCACATCCGAAAACCATGTCAACATAAAGGTTTACACTGCGGAGAAACTGAGTCTAAGATAGGTTGAGATGAGGTATTCGGGGAATGGAAGCCGGCGCTGTTTCGAGTGCAGGCGGCGATCTTCAATGGCCGCCCGTTCAAACGGTTGAGCTTAAGTCACTCAGAACAAAGCATTATCTGATCTTCCTCCTCCTTCTGACAATCCGGTGGGCAGCCATTACCAACAGGACCGGTAGCTGTCTGCGCTCGCGCCCAGAGAAACACCGCCTCGTAACAGAATTGTCACAAATAAGCAACGGGAGCGTCATCTTTCAAAGTTAGAGTCCCAATACATTATACTTTGGCCAGGCAGAACATCGGCCTTTGGAGCAACGAATCGTTAGGAGGAAAGAATGCGAATTAGAGCGGTTATCGTGTTGATGAGTATTCTGGCTGTATTCGCCGTGAGCGGTCTGTGCGCGGCGGGTTCGAATGTGGTCATTAACGGATCCACCACCGTGCTTCCCATCGGGCAAAAGTCCGCAGAGCTGTTTATGAAGGGCAATCAAGACGTCAATATCAGCGTGTCCGGCGGCGGCAGTGGAAACGGAATCAAGGCTATCATTGACGGCACGTGTGATATTGCCATGTCGTCCCGTTTCGTTAAAGACAAGGAAATCAAGCTGGCCTGTGAAAAGGGAGTTTACCTCGTGCCTCACCGGGTGGCCATTGACTGCATCGTTCCCGTGGTGCACCCGAGCAACCCTCTGAATGACATTGATCTCAACACATTGAAAGGGATCTACACGGGCAATGTCACCAATTGGAAAGCGTTGGGAGGCTCCGATAAACCCATCGTGGTGATCAGTCGGGACACCAGCTCCGGAACGTACGAGGTGTGGCAAGAGAAGGTTCTCCTTAAGGAGCGCGTGATGCCCAGAGCTTTGCTTCAGGCGTCCAACGGAGCCGTGGCGCAGGCCGTGGCCGGGAACCCCTACGCCATCGGCTACGTGGGCATCGGCTATCTAAACCCTCATCTCAAAGGGCTTACGGTGAACGGTGTTGTGGCATCCCCAGCCACGGCCTTGAATGGCACGTTTCCGATTTCGAGAGCCTTGTTCATGTTTACAAACGGTTGGCCCGAGGGACCGGCGATGTCGTATCTCAACTATCTTCTGAGTCCGGCCGGTCAGAAAATGGTGGAAACCGAGGGTTTCGTGCCGTTGTATTAAGCACCGACAACGAATCCGTAGCTGCGCATGCGCCGCGGGGTGAGCGTTGGATTCGTCGCCCCGGTTCGCGCGCTGGAAGCTTCGGACGCGAGAGTCCATTCAGGCTGAACATACAATGAAAGAAACATCGATTGAGGTTCCTTTGGTCGAAACGGCGAATCTCGCCGACCACGCCGCGGATACAAATGGGCCGGGCTTGGGGGATGCCTGGACGGGCAGAGGCGGTCACCGGAGGAGGAGCAGAGAAAGCGCCATCCGCATGATTTTCTTGCTGACGGCCCTGTTTTCCATCACCGCGTTGGGATTGATCCTGTTCTTCCTGTTCAGAGAAGGTGTTCCTATCTTCAAGGTCGTGTCGTTGAAAGACTTTCTTTTGGGACGGGATTGGTATCCTACGGATGACCCCGCCGCATTCGGGATTTTTCCTTTGATCGTCGGCTCCATCGCCGTGATCACGGTTTCATGCATCGGCGCCATACCTTTGGCTGTATTAACGGCGATCTTTATCGCTGAAATCGCCGGCCCCCGAATGAAGGAATTTCTTAAACCGGTCGTGGAGCTCCTGGCGTCGTTGCCTTCCGTGGTCATCGGGTTCATAGGCATGGTGGTCGTTGCGCCTTTTTTGCAGAGAACGTTCGATATTCCGACCGGGCTGAATCTGCTCAACGCATCTATTATGCTCGCCATCATGACCATTCCGACCATCTGCAGCATTTCGGAGGACGCCATGTATGCGGTTCCCCGCGAGTTGAGGGAAGCGTCGCTCGCATTGGGAGCCACCCAGTGGGAAACCATTTTTCGCGTGGTGCTGCCGGCTTCCCTGTCCGGGATCGCAACCGCGGTGATACTCGGAATTTCGAGGGCCATTGGTGAAACCATGGTGGTCCTTATGGTGGCGGGCGGCGCAGCGATCGTGCCCACGAGTCTCATGGACCCGGTTCGTCCCATGCCCGCGAGCATTGCCGCTGAAATGGGCGAGGCGCCTTTCCAGAGTGAGCATTACCATGCCCTTTTCGCGATAGCCATCGTCCTGTTTTTGATCACGTTCGCCTTCAACATGATTGCTGATCAGATATCGCACAAATATAAGCAGGTGGGATCAGCCACTTTATAAAGAGTATGGATACGCTTCGTTCTCGGTATTTGAAACAAAAGATCGCGTTTGCCGTCGTTCGCTTGTCAGCGACCATGGTGTGCCTGACCCTCCTGCTGATGATCGGCTTTGTCGTCTTCCACGGGTGGAGAGCCATCAGTTGGACCTTTCTGACGGAGGCGCCCCTGGATTCCATGACGAAAGGCGGTATTTTCCCTGCGATCGTGGGAACGTTTTTTCTGACGTTTGGCGCCCTCGCCGTGGCTCTGCCCATCGGGGTGGCTTCGGCCGTCTATTTGAACGAATACGCTCGGGGGGGAAGAACGGTCCGCATCATCCGACTGGGTATCAACAATCTGGCCGGAGTGCCTTCAGTGGTGTTCGGCCTGTTCGGTCTTGGGCTTTTCGTAGTCTTTTTGAAGTTCGGCTCGAGCCTTTTGTCGGGTTCCCTGACGCTGGGGTTTCTGATTCTGCCGGTCATGATCGGAACATCCGAGGAAGCTCTCAAAAGCGTGCCTCAAACGTACAGAGAAGCTTCGTTAGGGCTAGGAGCCACCAAATGGCAAACCATTTACAAGGTGGTTTTGCCTGCGGCGTTTCCGGGAATCCTGACGGGGTCCATATTGGGAATCGGCAGGGCCGCCGGAGAGACCGCCCCGATCATGTTCACAGCGGCCACGTTCTATACATCCCGTCTTCCGGGGTCCCTTTTTGATGAGGTAATGGCGCTTCCGTATCACATATATGTTCTGGCTACGGCAGGCACCCATATCGAGAAAACCCGGCCTCTGCAGTACGGTACGGCGCTGGTGCTGATCTTTCTGGTCCTAGGCGTCAGTCTTACGGCCATACTGCTTCGATCTAGGCTGCGTAGAACAAGGAACTGACCGTCGGGTGATCGTCGCGTCCCGGAGGCCGGCCCCGGCAAGGATACGGGTTTTTCGAAGGATGGTTCCGGGTGAACAAGCGGGTCGCGCAGGAGCGTCGCAGAGGTGTTCGAAATCGTTACCTTCTCCGAAAGAGAAGGGCATACCTGCATTCTCGAGATTCGTGATCGGGAGATCGGAATGTCTAGACACTCGGAATACCGCCGGACGCACCAATCAATTCTAGTACAAGGAAGGCGAAGTGCAGGCAAACAGAATCCTCATCGTGGAAGATGAAGAGGACATAGCGTCTCTTCTGGAATATCATTTCGAAAAGGCGGGTTTTCGTACCGACAGGGCCGCTAATGGAGAAACGGCCTTCAGAATCATTCGAAACCACCCGCCGGACCTGGTAGTCCTGGACCTCATGCTGCCCGGTATGGACGGCTTGGAGATCTGCAAGCTTCTGAGGAGTGACAAGGAAACTCGAAAGCTGCCGATTCTCATCCTGACGGCCAAAGGAGACGAGATCGACCGGATTCTCGGTTTGGAATTAGGCGCCGACGACTATGTAGTGAAGCCGTTCAGTCCGAGGGAACTCATCTTGAGGGTTCGCGCCATTCTCAAACGGGTATCCATGGAAACCGACGAGTCGGATGTGATCATGGTCGGGAATTTGAGAGTGGATCCAGGATCGCATCGGGTAACCATAAACTCCGAGGAGGTCCCTCTAACGTCTACGGAATTCAATCTTTTGCTGGCACTGCTGCGCCACAAGGGTAAGGTCCTCACGAGAGATCGATTGCTGGATATCGTCTGGGGCTATCAGTACGAAGGATACGCTCGAACGGTGGATACCCATATCCGACGCTTGAGACAGAAATTGGAGGACGAAGGTTCGGCTATCGAAACCGTTTGGGGCGTAGGTTACCGGTATAAGGAATAGGAGAATGACCCTTAGCTTGAGGATGAAGATCATTCTATCGTATCTTTTTCTGTTTGGCGGTTTTTTGGGGGCCGCCACCGTATACTCCACGCGTTTCCTGGAACGCGAGTTGATCGGTCGAGTGGAAACCCGCATGCAGCACGAGATCGATTTTCTGGGTAACTTGCTCCATTACGAACTGATTTCGGAGCCCGGAATAGATCCGATCCTCAAGCGAATGGGTAAGGATCTTGGTCTCAGGTTGACCCTTGTGAACGCCAAAGGGGCAGTGATAGGCGACTCGGAAGTACCCTCCGCGCAGATTCCTGAAATGGACAATCATGGCGGCCGCGAGGAAGTTCGCTCCGCCATAAGGACAGGTTTTGGAAAGAGCCACCGGGTCAGCGCAACCACGGGCAAGGAAATGCTGTACATGGCCCAAAAAGTATTTTTGCCGAAGGATAATTGGGGCATTTTGAGACTGTCCGCGTCCCTGATAGAGGTAAGACAAGAAATTGCGGAAATCCTGTGGCGTTTGTACAGCGCCGCCGCGGGCGCCTTTGTATTGATCGTAGTTTGCACGCTCTGGCTCGGCAGGCGCATAGCCAATCCCATCGAGAATATGACGCAAATGGTGCGGCGCATAGCCGAGGGAGATTTCAGACTCCGGATTTTGGAATATCCGAAGGATGAGATCGGCGAACTCGGAAAAGCCATGGACACGATGGCTCATCGATTGCAGACGACGATCGAAAAGCTGAACGGTGAGACGAGCCAGTTAACGTCCGTGTTCAGAGGGATGATCGAGGGCGTCATGGTCGTGAACGAGCGCGGCGAAATTGTTCTGGTCAACGATGCATTCAAACGCTTCTTTCCTCAGGTGAAAGACATTGAAGGCCAAGGCCCCTTGGCGGCGATTCGCAACACTCTTATCACGGAAGCGATCCGTTCGGCTTTAGGTGGAAAGGAGACATTTGACCTCGAGATCGCAGTGGGGTTGGAGAATAGCCGGTTTTTCCAGGCCAATGTGGTGCCGTTGCGCATAGAAGGCCAGGCAAAGGGCTGCATTGCGGTGCTTCACGACATCACCAGAATCAAGAAACTGGAACAGATGCGCAAAGACTTCCTGGCCAATGTCTCCCATGAGATTCGCACGCCTCTCACGACCATCAAAGGATACTCCGAGACGCTGCTGGAATTGCCGCCCGAAGACTGGGAGGCAAAACGGCGTTTCCTTCAAGTCATCGTCAAACACGCCGATCGTCTGTCCAGCCTGGTCGCGGACCTTCTGAAACTCTCCGCCATTGATTCCCACAAAGTGGAATTGCACATGACGGCCCTGAACATGGAGTCGCTATTTAAAGGACTTAAGCAGACCTATGCGAAAGCGCTGGATTCCAAAGAGCTGAGTATGACGTTTGATGAAGGGATCGGAGAATTGTCCGTGTTCGGAGACTATGGGTCGCTAAATCGAATTTTTGAGAATCTGGTCGATAATGCGATTAAATATACGCCCTTGGGTGGAAAGATTAGAGTCGGTGCTTCCACGGATCAGGAGTGGGTTGACGTAACGATTGAAGACACGGGTATCGGAATCCCCAAGAAAGATCTAGACCGCGTGTTTGAGCGGTTCTATCGGGTGGACAAGGAACGTTCGCGCGACTTGGGTGGAACCGGCCTGGGCCTTGCCATCGTCAAGAACTTGGTCATTGCCAACGGGGGACGTGTGTGGGCCGAAAGCCGGGTCGGCAAAGGATCGACCTTCCATGTCGCGCTCCCGAAACCGAGAAAAGCGGCGCCCTCCGAAGATACGATCGCTGCCACAACTGAGACCACCTCTGTCTAATGAAATCGGAATAGTTGCATGGGGATCACGTCGTCTAAGATATCCGCCCGGAACCTGGACTTCTATTATGGGGATTTCCAGGCCCTTAAGAGTATATCCTTGCTCATGTACGATCGTAAAGTGACTGCCCTGATCGGACCCTCAGGATGCGGCAAAAGCACCTTTCTGCGATGTCTGAACAGAATGAACGAAACCATCGTAGGCGCCCATGCGGAAGGAGAGGTCATTCTGGACGGGCGGAATATCTATGACTCGGACGTGGACGTGGTGGAGGTGCGTCGCAAGGTGGGAATGGTATTTCAGAAGCCGAACCCCTTCCCCAAAAGCATTTTCGAAAATGTGGCGTATGGCCTCAGGGTCAATGGCGTAAAGAGCAAACGCGCCATTATCGAAAAAGTGGAGACGAGCCTCCAGGACGCGGCCCTTTTCGATGAAGTGAAAGATCGCCTTCATTCTTCGGCCATGGGCCTTTCCGGTGGACAGCAACAGAGGCTCTGCATTGCGCGCGCCCTGGCCGTGGAACCGGAGGTGGTCCTGATGGATGAACCCGCTTCGGCCCTGGATCCGGTTGCCACGCAAAAGATCGAGGAACTTATAGAGCGTTTGAAAGAAAAATATTGTATAGTGATCGTGACCCATAATATGCAGCAAGCCGCCAGAGTGTCCGACTATACGGCGTTTTTTTTCCTCGGTGAATTGGTGGAAGTGGACAGAACCGACATTCTTTTTACGCGACCGAAGAAAGAGCAAACGGAAAACTACATCACCGGTCGTTTTGGATAAGGAGTCCAGATGTCCACGGAATTGAACCGTGAATTGAAAGAACTTCAAATGACCCTCCTTGAGATGGCCACCTTGGTCGAGGAGGCTTTACGAAGCGCCATGGAGGCTCTTGTCGAACGCAACACGGAACCCGCCCTGGCGGTTATCGACGGCGATGCTCGAATCGACGAACTGGAAATCCGCATCGACGAAGAGAGCTTGAGGCTGCTGGCCCTAAGGCAACCCCTAGCCGTGGATCTGAGATTCATCACCTCCATCATCAGAATTAATGCGGATATCGAACGGGTGGGCGATCTTGCGGTCAATATAGCTGAGCGGGCCGTTGAACTCAATGAGCGGCCGCCATTACCGTTCCAGGTAGAAATCGAAGCTCTCGGAAATGTGGCGCTGACCATGCTCCAGGACGCCATCAATTCCTTTATCAGCAAGGATACCAGACTCGCCAGGGAAGTATGCAAGCGAGACGACGAGGCCGACGCATTGGCTACGGAGATCGTACACAAGCTGTTGGATCAGATGATGAAGGACACGCCGGCCATCCGAAGGGCGGTAAGCATGATTATCATTGACCGCGCCCTGGAACGTGTTGCGGACCTGGCCACCAACATCTGCGAAGCAACGATCATGTACGCGGAAGGCAAGAGCATCAAACACCACCACTTTGAATGAGCGATCGTTCTATTTCCAAATAGAAGGCAAGGATCGTCCCTTCACATGGTTGACTCGTCGAGGATCTCCCTTACTTTCTTGGAGAGCGCAGTCAGCTTGAAGGGCTTTTGAATAAAGCCGTTACAGCCCCGATTCATAATGTCCGTGGCTTTCCCCTCGATGCTGTAGCCCGTCGAAAGCAGCACCTTTACCTTTGAGCTGATGTTCCTGAGAGCATCGTAGGTTTCACCGCCGCCCATTTCCGGCATAATCATATCCAGAATGACCAGCGAGATTTGATCTCTATTTGCACCATAGATTTCGACGGCCTCTCTGCCGCTGTTCGCCGACAGAACCTGGTACCCAAGAGCCTGAAGGAGTTCGCTCGCTATGCTCAACACCGCCCTTTCGTCGTCCACGCAGAGGATGGTCTCGTTTCCTTTGATCGTTTGTTCCGGGGCTCTTGGAGGCTGGGCGAACACCCGATCCGACGCGGGAAGATAGATCTCGAAGGTCGTACCCTTGCCTACTTCGGATTCCACTTTGATGTAACCACCGTGTCCTTTTACAATGCCATAAACGACCGCCAGACCCAAACCGGTGCCACGGCCCATCTCTTTGGTCGTGAAAAAGGGATCGAAAACGCGCTCCATGGTTTCTTTGGTCATGCCTGAGCCCGTGTCGGCGATGTTGATCATGACGTAGTTGCTCTTTTTCGGGTTGCTCAGCTTTCCTTTCACCTGATCGTAAGACAGATTCTTCGTTCCGATAAACAAGTTTCCGCCGCCGGGCATGGCGTCGGCCGCATTAATATAGAGATTCAGCAAGACCTGTTCGATTTGCCCTGCGTCCGCTTCGATGGCGAGCAAATGCTTATCCAGTTCGAGATGGATCGAGAGTTCCTTTCGAGTTCTGTTGAATGTCTCGGCAAGATCTTCCACAAGTCTGTTCAGATCGACGGGCTTCACCTCGTACCTGCCCTTTCTGGCATAACCAAGGAGTTGAGTCGTCAGCCGGCTACCACTTTCGACTTGTTTCTCGATACTTCTCAGCCGCTCATAAAACGGATGCGCGCGGTCCATGCTTAACAGCATCAGGGACGTGTGGCCCTGAATGGTTGTGAGGAGGTTGTTGAAGTCGTGCGCAATGCCGCTGGCCAGGGTGCCTATGGCCTCGGTCTTCTTAGCCTCTCGGAAATCGGCTTCGAGTCGTTTTCGTTCCGTTATATCAACGAAGGAAACCATCACACCGATTCGATACCGGCCGACGTCCTTGATGATGGATAGTGAGACTTCGACTTCAAAATAGGATCCGTTGGCCCGTCGCGCCCGCAGCTCGCCCCGCCACCCCGCCCCGGCCTTTTCGGATAGCGCGTTGACGATCTCATGCGATTTGTCAATTTCAAGTAAGTCGATGCAATTTTTTCCGTGAACCACACTGGGGTCCTCAAGACCCCACATGTCCGAAAAAGCCGGATTCACGTAAGTAATGCGTCCGTCAATGTCCGTTAACATGATTCCGTTTATGGAGGTATTGATTGCATGGTTCTTGATATAAAGTTCGCGACGCTGACTTTCCAGCGCGCCCGACAGAGCCCGCCTCATTTGTTCCTGGTCTTCGAGTATCCGGGCTTCGAGGGCGGTGTTGTAGCCTTCCATCAACGAACTCATGTACCTGTCCACCAGGTCCAGGCCTTGATCCATGAGCTCAGAGCCTTCCACGGGGAACGTTGCCCTGCAGAAGCGCCTCAGGCGCACGCCCAGGGCTGCGAGGGTTGACTGCCCCAGGCCTTCTTCCATGCGATAACTGCCAGCGCTTACAACTTCTTTATCGTTGCCGGAGGCCACAAACTCAAGGAAGTGGTTCGCTTGTTCCCAGCCCAATTCGCTTATGCGTCTGGGATGGAGGTTGAAGCGATTCTCGAAAGCAAAATCCTGAAACATCTCGCCAAGCTGAGTGGCAAGATAGGTCAGCTTTTCCAGCAGTTTCTGATAGATCACGCTCGAATGGTGACTTTGGCGCACATCGGGGTTCACAGGATCCGACCTCACGGGTTCGAGACTCTACTTATAGAAAATCACGCCGTAGAAGCCCCGCCCTCCCCATTCGTCTGTTTCTCTCTGGGTGACTTTCTTCCCAATTCCAATCCACTCATCCAGCGTCAGCGATCCGGGCTCGGAGACTTTCCAGGGTTCCGCCATCTTCTTCAGCCTTTCCTGAGACCGAATATGAATAGGCTGACCGATTCTTGAATACAACTCGAAGACGGGCTTAAGCTTCTCCGATGTTTCCGAGACGTCCGCGTCTGCGTCACAGAGAAACAGTCTGGACCCTTCTCCGGCCCATCCATACAGCGTGCGGAGAGCGTGCTGGATCCTGTCATCCGGCAGAAAGTATGCGATGCCATTGAAACCGATGGCGATTTTCCGATTTTTCCCAAAAAGCTCCTCGACAACGCCCGAGGTCAGAAGTTTTTCAGGATTGCCGGCGTCGCATTGCACGTACCGAACGTTAGGGTCGTCCTTCAGAAGATCTTGTGCGTACTGCACCGTGACCGGGTCAATGTCGGAATAGATCACTTTGGTCCCCGCCGGCGCCAGTTCATGGATATGATCTTCCACCGGCAGACCGGAAGCAAAGTCAAGGAACTTGTCAAAGCCCTCGACAACCAAACGCCTCGTGGCCTCTCCCAGAAACCATCGAATCAATCGAAGGGTTTGCGGCATAAAAGGCGCCACTGCGAGCAGCTGTTTGGCCGCCATTCTGTCGATTTCAAAGTTGTGATGTCCGCCGATCAGGTAATCGTAGATTCGGCCGGCATTGGGGGACGTAGGATCCGCAATGTTTGAAAAGTCTCCCTTGTTTTGCATGAGCACCCTCCTTCAACGGTTTGTCGTAACAAAGCTCTGCAGGTTTGACCAAGAGGCGATCCGTCAGGTGAAGCTTAGTAGATAGCATCAAAGAATACAAGTGCTTTGATATACAATGTTTACTAACAACCGTTTTTTAACGTTTCGCCGGAGCGGGTATTCGGATCGTCAAAACGGATGTTCCGATTGGTTCACTGTAAATGCATGCCAGGGACACACTGAAACTCATAGGAGGGAGCTGTGAAATGACATTGCCGGCTTGCGAAAGCGCGAGCAGCTGTCGATGTGCAGGGAAAGTTCCGAGGAGACTTCTGATAGGGTCGGATATCACGGTCCACTTCCACCCACCGTTACCATCCAAATCAATGACGGTTTAGGGTGAAACTGTCGGGGAATTCCGCTCCATCGGACGGAACCAACAGCCTTCTGATGGACTCCCGTCTCTTTCATATGCAAAATAATCCACATCCCGGTTTTTCAACGCCGTCCTATAGACCGAAGCGTGTTTCAACACGACTCGATAGGAGTCTCTGCCCTTGGGGTCCAGGAGGTTCTCAGCGTTTGTGTGAAAGCTCGACGACACGTTTATGACTTGAAACGGGTGGAGCATCGAGTCGTGGGGGGAAGGACCCGGTTAGGTACGCCGTCTTCCGGCCGAGTTTCGGGAAAGCTCATACGCACGGACGAGACGCGGGAGCGCGGTTGGGGAAATCTGCGTTAGAGTAACTCGCGCGGTAGTCAGACGGATCCGCCTCACCGCCGAGCGGCCCCGCCAACCGGCGCCATGGAATAGGAGGGATGGGTTCGTTTTTCCATATCCGGTTCATCCTCAGTGCCTATTGCGAGAGCCTATTCTCCTTTATCTCCCGCTCAAGGTTATAGAATGCCACACGAGACGGCCGACGGAAACGCATCGTGAAGCGGTTTCACATTGAGAAAAGACAGGTCATGCGGAACCGGTGACTTTTTCTGCTCCTTTTTCGGACGTTTCCCAATAGGCTCTGAAAAGGTCGTCTTGTCTCGTCGTGCGAATCATGTGGCCGCCGCACGAAGTGCAATGCACCCATTGATCATCCACACCCGCCACACGGCTCTCCACAAGTTCGCACCCATTGCATTGATACTCATAAAAAGGCATTTCAATTCTCCACTCGTTCGACTTTGTTGAAGGTTCCATAAAATAAACTGTATTCATTGTCAAGATATTCACCGAAAAGCAGAGCCCGTCCTTCGTTTGGCCGGCGCCTTGTGGTTCCGGCCTGCCCTTGATATCTCCTCTGACTTCGCGTTGCCGGATTTAGCCCATTGTAACCATCAATACAGAATCCGCAATCAGGTCATTAATGTATTAGGTTATAGTATCGACCGCATCGAGATCGCTGTTCTCCGAAAACTTTTCGTATCAGTACTTGGATGGCCTACCTATGCTCAGTAAAGGAACAACGCTCAAGCGGACCCGAGTTCATCCTACGAGCCGATGCTACAGAATCCTGACGCGACTTTCATGACGGAACGATGAATTCTTGCCGTACACCTATGGCGCCTACGAGTCTCTTCTTCAGAAGGTCAACCAAGGTCTTGTTGACGTAGATGCAAATGGAGAATTTGGAAGAAGGCCTTACCGTACAAATCCGGTGCGTGATTCAGGCCGAGATGGCAACGGCGGGATACGGGGAGCGCGCACGTTCATCTATTGAAGAGGAGGGGCGTGGGGAGACGAGGTATTCCAGTTGGATTCGTCTTTCTGACTCTCTCGAGTCAGCTTCGACGGATCGGGTAGTTTGGTGAGTACTATCTCCACCCGACGGTTATTTTCTCGACCATCCGGTGTATCGTTGGCGGCTATAGGTCTATGTTCGCCGAATCCCATTGTCGCGATTCTACCGGCGTCAACACTGCCTCGGCTTATAAAGAACTGGGCCACCGCGGCCGATCGGCCGACAGACAGCTCGAGATTGGACTTGAAGATGGAATTCGAGATCGGAACGTTGTCCGTATGGCCCGCGATCACCACTTCGCCTTCGCGTTGGTTCAGGAATCCTGCGATTTTTTCCAGTATGGGCGCCGTTTCCGGCTTGATTTCCGCGCTGCCGGAGTCGAAAGTGGACCCCCCCGTGAGACTTATGCGGATGTCGCCGTCTTTAGCCTTTACGTGCAGATTGTCCCTGATGCTTTTAAACTCGTCTTTTATCTCTTGTTCCAGGTCACGCGCTTCCTCTTCCGTGTTCCGAACCGAGTCGTCAATCTTTTCGGAAAAGGGCGGAGCATAACCAGAGAACCCTTGTGATTCGGAACGATACCGACCTTCTTCCTTCTCCAATCCCAACCCACCGAGCGACTCAATCCGGCTGTTTTATGATCGGCTCTTTTCCGAAAAACCAAAGTCCTTTTTTGATCACGGGTTCATTTTAGCTTTCCGGACGGATGTTGTCTGGTAAGCATTTGAAATCAATAATTAAAATGGATAAGGCGAGGGAAGGCGTCCGATGGAGGGGTCTTTATACCGGTTTTGAGCCCGGAAGCAAGTAGCTGGATACCGCCCAGCGCAGGGTATCCCATCGGCTGTCATGCCCGCGCCTCAAACGGAGATATTCAAGGAAGCCCGGCAGTCTGAAAGGAGAGAACGATTTCTCATACTCGGCAGCATAGGCCCGATAATTCAACCAGGAATGCTCGAGAGAACCGATAAGCTTGTTTTTGTGGAGGGTGGCGTCAAACATTCGGCGTTCCGGATCGGATATCGGGATGTTTTCAAACTGCCGTAAAACGTCTTCCGGAATGGCAACGTCCATATACTGCCGCAGGTAGAAAAGCGCCGAGTAGGCCTTGAGGGTCACATGGTAACGTTGCGCCAGGGATATCAGGCGGTTCCAGTCGATTCGCACGATCGCTCGCCTCAGGACCACAACCGCATCGGCAATCCATTGTATGTGTGGTGAACCGATACGTCCTATGGTGAGAGCGCAGGCGCGAAGCAGTTGGTCGGCCTTGCCCAAGGCATGGATCCGGACCCCCCGGACGTATAAGGGGACTGCGGCCTCCCACAAAGCGGCATCATCAATCGGACCGAAACGGTCGGGCATGAATCTCCAGTGCAGATCGCAAGTCAGGGAAGAACCTTTATTGAAACGCAGAGTATGCCCGGCGTTAAGAAAACCCGGGCTCAGTTTCTCGATCCGGATGCCGGAAGGTTTCCAATCCAGGGAACTGAGGACGTGGATGGCTTTTTCAGCCTGTCCGATGCGCACCAGAATGTCGAACCCATCCATAGGCCGAAGGCCGAGGTCTTGATAGTCGTTCATCACGACCGGCACGCCGTCCATCATCAGCACGCCCAGGCCGGCGGCTTGTAGTGCTTCGAGTGCCCGGGCGCAGCCATGAAGCAATGTCTGATTCTGATACCAGGTTCGTCGGAAGATCCCTTTGAAGCGGTCCATCAGTGGGTCCTGGACGCCCAGAAGGCTGAGGTTGCGATACAGCATGGGGATAAGTCCGAAGGATCCCATGTCCAGATGACGAAGGTCCCGGCCTACCAGACCACGCCATTTCCGCCATGCATCGAGGGCCGCATCCCCGGAAAACAGGGCGGCCCGCAACAGCAGCTCCTGTTGATCACTGGGCCGACATCCGGCCCGTATGCGATCGATTCGGACCCGAGAAAGAACCACTTTAGAGGTATCCATGCGTCGTTGTGCATTCCATGTGCGCGTCTTTGGTAACATTTTAAAATCATGGTATTTTGTCGTTCCAGGCACACTCTCCTTCGCCGCAATGTCGGAGAAAAGGAAACGGTTTGGAAGACTGCCCCATGAATGGTCACAGGACTGCTTATGTCCCCGTTGGCAATATCTTAATTCATTCTAGTGTGCGGCGACGGTCAAGCGAAGCCTTAAGAATGCGGGGGTACTCGTTTATGGACATATGTTGGAGAATCCCCTTGTTGGAATCGTGGAGGCGTCTCAACGCGATCAACTCCGGAAGCATGATCATTTGGAGTTTTCGCTCGACGGCGCGTACGTACCAATTTGCCCATTCCCCGACCCGCCAGGCGGTCTCGAACTCACCGACATGAAAAAAAGCCTCCCGCTTAACCAGCATCGCGGAAGGTGAATATCCGGGCATGAGGGAGGATGGGCACTGTATCCTCTTCTTCAAGGATGGGTCCAATCCCGGGCTGTGAAATTGCCGAACATGACCGAATACGACGTCTGCCGTAGGTTCCCTTTCAAACGCCTCAATCTGCAACGTCAATTTGTTCTCGGCCCAGAGATCGTCCTGATCGAGAAAGGCAAAAAATGAACCTCTTGCGGAGCGAACGCCGAAATTACGAGCGGCGGCGGTACCTGCGTTGGATTGGAATCGATATCGTACCGGCGGGCCAAAACGTTTAGCGGCAACGGCGCTAAGATCCGTGGAACCGTCATCCACGACGATGATCTCTATGGGTCTATATGTTTGTGCGATCACGCTTTCGATGGTCTCAGCCAAATACGGCTCACCGTTGAAAACGGGAATGACTACGCTTACGAGGGGTGCGGCCTCCATGCTTTGCTTTACCTCCGCTGCTTCTCATCATCCCTTGTATGCCTGGTCCGACCATGTTCGATCGATTTTTTCACTATCTGCACTATTTCCCGCTTAATGTCCCGCATTTTCGAAGGGTCGTATGAAGCGTTACCGTCATGAATGCGTTTATGAAGCAGTACTTCCTGTACGATCCCCATGGGTATTTGGCTCCGGGCGACACGAGCAAACCACTCAACGTCCTCGATATAGGTCAATTCAGTATTGAACCCTCCAATGGAATCAAAGAGTGATTTCCGAGCAACCAATGTCTCGGGCATCTTTCCGACATAGTCGTCTTTCAACAGCTCCGGTCTGAAACCACGGGGTACGGAGCACCCGGGTTCCAGAAAGAACTTCACTCTCGTTAGCGAATATTGGACGTCCGGATGGTGGACCATATAATCGATCTGGGTTCTGAGTTTATGGGGGGGCCACAGGTCATCGTGGGAAATAAACGATAGAAACTCCCCCTTGGCCGCTGCAATCCCAAGATTCTTGGCGTGGCCGATACCTAACCTTCCTTCTTGACGGATATACCTGATCTTCCCGAACGATTGGACAACGGATCCCGTGCCGTCGGTTGATTGTCCATCAACAACGATAAGTTCGAGGGAAGGATAATCTTGACCAAGTATGCTCTCTATCGCTTCTCGCAGAAACCGTTCGCCGTTTCTCACGGGCATGATTACACTCACGAGCGGCCTATTCATATCTTCCGTCTCCATGGCCTAACGAATTCAGAGCGCTCCGGGGGAACCTACCAATTTTTGGTACAAATCCTCATAGGCATCCAGAAAGCGTTCGAAACTAAATGTGTCCTCGGCTCTTTTCCTGGCCGCCAGTCCCATCTGTGTCGCCGCCTCTTTGTGTTCGAGCAGGAAGATGATTTGCTTGGCCAGGGCCGCGCTATCTTCCTTATCAAAGAGTAATCCGGTCTTTTGGTGTTCGACGATCTCAGCCAGGCCGCCAACTCGAGCGGCCACGACCGGCCGACCCATCTGTGCCGCCTCGAGGGCGACGAGCCCGAACGGTTCTTCCCATCTCGACGGAATGATCACCGCTGTGGCGGTGTTGATTAACTCCGGAACTTCTTCCGGGGGTGCCCAACCGATGAATTCGACAGCCCCTGATAGTCGATATCTTGCGGCCCGCTGATCGAGGTCCGCCATCGCCGGGCCGTCTCCTGCGATAATCAGTCGAGCCGCGGGAAATCGATCGATTACAACCCCAAACGCATCCATGGCCAAGTCGAACCCTTTATCCCTCACGATTCGTCCAATGCACAAAAGGCGAGGGCCGGCGAACGGCAAGGGAGAAGGCTGAACATCCGGTTGAGGGAGACCGTTATAGATCAGGGACGATCGGGCTGTAACTTCGCTCGCAAGATTACGTACGGCCCGCAGCATAGCTTCCGACGTTGTCGTTACCCATGCGGCCGAGGATAGCATCTTCTTCATCAACGTATGAGTCCCACTCTGATTCGGCGGCAGGGAGTGCACCGTAAACAACGAAGGGGCGGGGTAGGCTGTGTCCGTTAGCAGATGAAAAAAAACACTGACATCAATCGAATTCAAGTGGACGATATCCGGATTGAAGGTCCTCTTTATCTCGATTACTCGTCGTATTGTTTCCTTCACTTCCTTAAGATTGTGATCGCTCAATCCGGCGCCGAAGGGCAGTCTATATATCGGAATACCGTGATCGCATTCCCTATGGCTTGGACCGGGATGGTTTTCGGCCGTCACCACAATGAACTCATATCCGCGCTCTCGCATGGCGGACAGGAACCGCGCGCTTAATACTTCCACACCTCCTATCCGCGGCCAAAAGGATCCGGTCCAATAAAGAACTCTCATGATTCAACCGTCGGATAGAAAATTAAGGATCACTTCGGGTATGCCCTGCAGTTCACTACCAACATTCAGTTGATAGCACGGAACTTGTTTACTGAGTGCGGCGATCTCGTGGAACGTCGAACGTCCTGCATGCGGCAATTGAAACAGGGTGTTCGGCGCGACCGCTCTTAACGCGGCTCCCGCCGAAATAGCCGATAATGTGGTCTCGGGGCGGCCCGTTATACGAAGCACGAAGATCGCCCGAATTGGAAATCCTCTTATGATTTTGGAAGAATAATGCCGGCTCAGGAGGAATAGAACCTTTTCAGTTGCGATGCGATCCGTATTGTTGGCAGCCGACGTCAAGTCCGGAAATTTCTTGATCTGATCGGGATCGAGCTTGCCCGAGTTGTAGAGACTAAACACAAACGGATCGGAGGCCGTGCGCACCAGGCAGTAGTCGTCACCCACGTACAGCAGTTCAGAGCCCAGACAAGCAAGAGATGCAGTGGATTTGCCGGAACCTCCTCTGCCCACCAGCAACACTCCGGCCTCCGGTGTTCCAACCGCACCGGCGTGCACAACCTGTAATCCCCGCCCTAGCATCCACCAGTGGAGAATGGTCAACAGGGGCGCCCCGGTCTCGTAGAAGGGGACAAGGGAGGCGCGCCGAATCCACCAGAGAGCTGATCCCGCGCTTCTATCCAGAATGCTCAGAGCGCCGGATCCCTTATGGCACGCGGCGAAATAACGGTCATCATCGTGGGCTTGAACTTCTCCTCGGGCGGAATAATCTTCCAAGGACCACGGAGGCGCCGGCATAACGGTTCCAGTGGATTCGCTGTCCCATAAGCAAATGGTGAGTGATGGCGACCCGTGATGTGTCGTAGCCAAATGTTCCAAGGCGGGTGTCATGAGCGGTACTAAGGCCGAGCCTGCAAAGCGCAATCGGATCGAGTATCCTCCAATCGAATAGAAACGATCGACGGTGATCTTCATGTCGCGTTCCGCTCTCTGAAAGGCTTCAAAGGCGCTGCGGAAGAAAGTGATGGCTTTGGAATCCGGAGTCATACCCTATATCCAACACGCACTTTCCGCGAATGAAGTTCGCACGTTCGCACTACTTGCCCTCCTTTTTTAAGGCGGGCCAACCCGTTTCATCCACTTCATGGATCGGATCGAGTAACAGCATGTCGCTCATATCCGTGTACTTTTCGAGGACCGGCCGTTTGAAGGGGAGCTTGTTATTCTTCCGGCCAACCGCCGGACCCCTGTTCTTGTCTTTATCACGTTCGCGATTCTCGTCCGTGTTGAGTACGATCAGTTCTTCCCTTTTTAGCTCGGCCATCAGTTGGGTTACTTCTTCGGCTATTTTGACCGGGTCTCCTTCATACCTGCCTTTGAGTTCCTCGACAATCTCCATCAAGGCAGCGTTCTTCTCTATAAGCCGCCAGATGTCAGCGCCTACTCCATTCAGACTGTAGTAATTCCCATTGTCAAAATTGACTATAACTACTTCATCATCGATCACTTCATGGACGATTTTATGCGTATTGATGCTGAAACGATCGGACGAGGTCACTTTGTCTCCTTCCATCTTCATTACACCGTCGTAGTCTGCTTTACCAGCCCGTTGAAAAGGCCGGGTTGTTACAGGCCGTTGAAGAACGATGAGATGCAAGGCGCGCAAATCCCTAGGAATGAGGCGTACATAGAGTACGTCGCAGTGACGAGGGATGAAGCGTCACGCCGTTGGCGTGACCGCGGACCGCGTTTTTCAACAGCCTGTTATACCTAAGCCTTTATGGATGGGACAATGTTTGAGGCCGGACTCCGCAACGGGTTCCCGCGACATCCAAAACCCTTTTCCATATCTTCTTTCCATTTCGAGAAGAAGTTGTTCGTGCAGGTCGCTCGCGAGATCGACGTCGATCCGGTTCGTTTTGTACTCCAGCTTCTGATTATTCTTTCTGCCAACGGCCGATTTCAACTTCCGTACGTCGATATCGGTCTCGGGGATCCGGAAGGATGCGAACATCTGAATCATGGAATCATAATTGTTCAGATCTTCAGTAGTTACCGTGCGCCAGTATACGTCCGGGTACGTTTTCTTATGCATTGTTATGCGTGTTTCCACTTCATACCAATACCACAGACATCTACAAATATCATGGTTGAGTTTTCCATTCCCTGAGAATAGATCTTCCATGGCAATCAAGTTGGATGTGTCGGACGGGCTGATAAGGTAGGAGGAGGCCAAGGCCGATCTTCCCGGGATCGAGTGTATCCGATAAAGAGAAACCCCTACGCTTAAAGGGTCCCGAGTCAGGTGCACGATTCTCAATCTGTCCCTGAAATAATCCACGGCGAGTGGAAGAAAATTCTTGGCGAACTGATGATTCGTCTCAATGTAGTAGTTTTTGTTTGCGGAGGAACGGCGGATGTTGATGCGTTTTCTAATGTAGAAGAGGGATTCGAAGTATTGTTTTCTGTCCCGGCCCGGCGCATAGTCGTCGAACATGACGGGCAGAGGTTCGTGTAATGCAACGGAATTTCTTAAGGCTGAACAGATTGAAGCCAGGGTCAGGGTTCCGCATCGTCCCGTAGACGCCACGAAAATATACATATCAGGCTGTGTGTATCTGGTCCTGAGAAGGATATCGTAGCATGAGGCTGTAACCCGATTGTATTTGATCCGGGACAGTATCCCATTCATACGTCTATTCCTGCAGGTTGGATCGTATCCACACCGAGCCTTCGCCATCGGCGGAATGTCTTGTCCTGTTTTCACGGACTTTGCCTGAAGCGGAACCCTATTTCACGCAGCCCTGTTCGCGTCGCTGGAATTGCAGGCGAAATCCAGAGCCCTCGCCAGTCGTTCCGTCTGCCGATAGACAGTGAAGTCGGCGAGCACCTCGGGTTTTCCGCCATAAGGCGCTTTGCCGGAAGATCGCCAGGCCGAAAACCACTCCTCGAGCACCAATGCGACCGAGCGTGCGTCGCCCGCCGTGACCCCTCCGCCGGTTCGAGCAAGCAGCGCATCCACCCAATCGCCATCGGGCGGCATGGCCAATATCGGTCGTCTCGCCCCAAAGGCTTCGAAAATCTTCGTCGGATGGCTCATGGCGCCGTGTCCGTCGCGGAATTTGGTGCAGTTGAATGCCAGCAAAATATCGCTTTCGCGCACCATCTCGACGGCGCGCGGCGATTCGACCTTGGGCAGGATGGTGCATACACGCGCGCAGGGTCTGTCCTGAAGCATCCGCGCCAACTGAGCTTCGCATTTCGAACCAACGAAACGGACTTCCAGCAACGCCGCCGCATCGGGATGCGCCTCCAGAAATCGGTCCAGACCGTCGAAGAAGATCTCGGGCCGTTGGTCTCCGGGATATAAAGAACCAACGTGGGACACGACGAAATTTGTGCGCTGTGCGGATGAAGACACCGGCTCGGAGGGAAACTCGTCGGGATCGTATCCGGCAAGGACCACTTCCACGTGCTTGCCGTAGGTCTGCGAAAGGGTTTTCGCCATGTAGGGCGACACCGCGATGCACGCCGCGGCCGGCGCCATCCACCAATGGTGGCTCGCTTTGAGAATGGCGGCGTTAAGAGCGTTCGAGCGAAGGTGCGCGCTTTCCGGACCGGCCACGGATCGTCGAGCTTCGCCCGCCGAAAGCGCGGGTGGGGCGGATCTGCAACTCGGTGAATGGACACGTCGAGTCCACGCTCGATCTCCGGCTCCCAGCTCAGCCCCCAGGACGGGTCCTCGAATTCCATACTGCGCCAATCGCGAGTGAGCACAACCGGCTCCCATCCGAAAGCGGGCAGGCGCCGCATGTAGCCCACAAGCTGTTTGACGGCCACGTTGTGGACGGGCAGGAAGTGATAATGCACGATGAGCACTCGCCGCATTCGGACCGGCCCTCCTTGGCCGAACATCTTAGGCTTGTTACACGAATAGGCTAATTGGCAACCAGCCCAAAAGTCAAGGACACGGCTTCGTGGCTCTTGCCCTGCGGATCAGCTCCCGCCAACGAACGATATGCGGTTTTCCGGTTTAACTTGTGCGCAATCCGAAATCAAGAACCGGAGGATCCACCCATAGCTTCCGCGTCACGGTTTTTTTCGCCCCTTTCCTCGACGCACTCGACTTCCATTTATTATAAGCCTACTTGCCTGAGCTCGCGATATGCCAGTCAGGAGCATTTGAATGGCCGTACACCTCAAGGCTGTCTCGCTAGAACCAACACGATCCATCTCCTTGAGTTCAAGGATGGTCCCGTTCTCCGGATTGGCTTCTATCAGTCGTTGCGCCATGCACAACGTTGTGCCACACATGCTCACAAATGTCTAGTTTCACTTGTGCCCAATCTCTAACCAAACGGAATATATTTCTGACAAATGCTATAAGATGTTCTACATAGGTATGCGAATTTTCACCCATTGGGAAGGCCTTTCGGCGCGTCTATCTCAGCGGGATTGTTGATTTTTGGGGCAGGCTGGGGGGTACAATATGTTGTAGAGACGCCCGGGAGTAACCTTGGCGTATGGCAATCTGTTTGGGAGTGAGTCAATCATCTCCTCTCAGCCCCTTGCGTGCTATGATGGTCTTTCGTTGGTTAAAGATTAGTAAGGCGTCCCAAGTCTGAAGAATAGAAACGCGCAAAATCAACACCGTACACCTTCCCGGCACCACAACACGTGTGAGTCCGGGCATAGACAGTTTCTGTCAAACAAACGTGCCGATGTCAAAAATAGGTGTGATGTCCCCGGGTTATATGCCAATCAAAGACCAGTAATGAGATTAAGTTTGGCCATTTTTCTTAACTCATCTGCCAAGTGATCCAAATCAGGGAAAATATTAGATTCCCTTATGCCCATCCCAATCAACTCCAAACGTAATAATTGCTTCGATTTCGAAGGAATCTCATACTTAAACAGGAATGACTCTTTTCCACAGTGTTTATTTAGGGGAGTGTTTGCTCCATGAACTGTAAAAGCTGATAATTGCACGGTCATCCTAACATCTACGTGCCGTATAACAACAGAGGCTATACGATGGATGTCTTTCTTGGCGACCCCAAAAGGGGCTTGAAATAAGCCTATGACATCTTCCCTATAGGGAGGCAATAAATCTCTTGTCCGAAACTCTTGAAAATTAAGCGCCGATGGATTTAATGCCCATAATACTCCCGGCTCATCATCATGGTTTTGTACGGCAAAAAACAATGCTATTAATGGAGACTCTGTCCAGTCGAGAAGTCTTGTTGGAAGCCGATAATGCTGCATCATTGCAAGTTGGACTGGATAATCACCTTCAGGCCAGTGAGTATGTCTCGTCATTGCCCCATGTAGGAACCTTATTGTTAAATCCCTTTCACATTGCGATCTATTCTCATCAGCGCCCAAATCGGGACGATGTATTCCTGCCATGAGCGGCCAGCTTTGAGTCTGTCCTCGCCACCAAACCTCAGTCCGAAATGATTTTTCAGTTTTCTCAACAGCATTTAAGAGGTCATGCAGATTATTAATTTCCATCGTTGAGTCACTCTCCGTTGCACTTCGAACGGGTTCCTCACCCGAGCGAGATTACGAGCGTCCGGTGTGTCAAAAAGTTAGAAGGGACGTGGGGACGTCCATGCTTTTATACCTTTATTCTCCAATCAAATGATATCGGTAGTCTTTTTCAATCTGTTCACCCCGTTTCGACAAGCGACTTGCCACCGGTTGAGTGATCTTGGGCCTCCCGGCAATCTCGGTGGCGGTTATCTAAAGCTCTCCATACGCCCAATAACATAAGAGCGTCCTGGCCTTGGGGGTTTGCGGCGATTTACCGAATGCCGTCACTTCGTTGGCGTGGGTGATACCCGTCGATTGGTTCTGAACAAGAAATCAATGTGGTTTTCCAGAATAGCCCAGGCGAAACAATCGGTGTTCGTTTCGGGGTTAACGAAATTCAACCGATCTCCATCGGACCGGAATATCTTCCGTCTTTCGATCCCATTGACGATCACATGATGCAGATCCCCTGGCCCGTCTATTCTAGCTTTCCGTGCAATGGTCCTCTCACATCAAGTGGAATGAATTCCTACAAAGGTTAACAACATGGGCGTCCTCATTCCCCGTGAGTGAAAAGCGGATGCCGGGTCAGCGAATAGTTTCCTTACTTTATTATTCGCGATCCCTTTCTCATTCATCTCTATTGGTTGAATAGTGGGGCATGGATAATCTGGTTTATATTCAGCCAGTCAGTCATGTTCTGAACGAGCTCTATAAAGGGCATTGCGCCGTAATCAATGCCCTTTTTTCGGCATGCTTTTCGGATGATCGATTGAAAAGCACGGAACCGTGTCTTGATCATTTCGCCAGGAGGAATCGTTCTTCGGCGCGAGGCCGTAACGAGCCAGTTACGCAATGCAAGTATCAGTTTATCTGGAGAATTGTCGTGCGGCGTAATGTCCATCCCTGCAATGTCGGACATATACTTCTGATACCTATATTTTTCGGTCTCAAGGATAAGGCATTGTTTGCGTTTGTGGTTCGACGAGCCAAAATGCTTAGCACTATGGAACAGGCCCAATTCAAATGGCATGTTGAATCTAGGAAGTTTGGACGTAGAATCAAGCTGTACGCGAGAAAGATCATGAACTCCGTACGGACAAATATCAATGAGCGAGAGAATGAAGCTCAGGCGAAACTGTGTGGCATCATCCACTTCAAAGGCGCATCGCGGAATGAATCCTGCATCTAGCACGGTGTACTTGCGGGAAGGAGTAACTGCTTCCCGCAACGCCTTCTGAGATTCTTGCATCTGTTTGATCACGTCGCGGATATCCTCAGCAGGCTTCATCGCCTCACGCAATGCCTTCTGAGATTGCTCCCACTCTTTCATCGCGTCCTGGATCTCCTGAAAAGGCTTCATGGCCTCTTCAGCTCTTCGCAGCTCTTCGAGAAGCGCTTCTCGCCGAAGAAGGCTTGGTTTTTTAGGGTCAACAGCGGGATGATTCTTGATTTTTCTAATCTTCGTCATGCTGTCACTTCCGCTTTCGTGTCAGTCACCTTCGTGTTCCGGGGACATGTTCCGAGGATGTCCCGTGGACGCCATACCTGTCTCGTCTTGTTCTGTTTCTTGGTTCAGGGCCATGTTTGCTTCGATGCAGAATATGCTTGAGACCCATATGAGGACGGTCGATCAAGTCCTTCTTCGCTCCTTTTCCACTCTGGCCATGTCTTTTTCGAAATCAGATGGTCATTAGATGCAGATTGACACCCATATCTTCCATTATCTCACAAATAGAAAGGCACGCAAGATGTTCCTGTGCTTCAGACTCGGCATCAGGTTGTGGACGTAATAGGGCCATCCATGTTTTTATACCTTTATTCTCCAATCAAATTAAGTCGATATTCATTTTCAGTTTGTTCACCCCGTCTCGACAAGCGACTTGCCGCCGGCTGAATACTCTTGCGCCTCCTGTCAACGCGGTGTCGCGAGCGAATGCATGTTGGAATAATGTTCCATCGTCAGCTCCATTCCTGGGCAGGTTTAGAACCAGCCCCTGCGACAACGGTCGGATTTTCCCGATCTACATCCCATTGCGCAGGGTTATTGGCGATATATTCCCGGATGCGGTTCAGTTCGTCATCATTGCGGATGATGTGTTCGTAATAATTGCTCTGTCCTATTTTGGCGCTTGGGGTGCCGCGCAGATCGTTGATGCGTTTGGTGGATACCGTTTTGAATGCGCCGACCAAACGACCGATGGGTTTGCGGTTTTTCGTAGGGGCGGTTCGTGAACCGCCCTCAAGGACGTCGGTAATTACGATAACCCCATGCAAATGATTGGGCATGATGACCCGTTCATCCAAGTCCACATAACCGTGTCGTGTCGCCAGCCATTCCCACGATTCTGCAACCTTTAGGCCGAAATCGTTCAAAATCGGTTTCCCGTCCACGGCGTCCCCGAACAGACATTCCCGATTCCAGGCGCAAATGGTCACAAAATACACCCCCGCCCGAGAATAATCGTACCCGTGCAATCGGATGGATCGGCGGTTATGTCGCATCGATTTCCGTTGTAAGGGCGGTTCGCGAACCGCCCCTACAGACCTCCGGCCGTAACTCATGCTGTTGGTCCCTGATCGAAGGGGCCAAATCTGGCACTCTTGCAGGGGCCTTGATCTCTGTCTGTATTACGAGCAGGTTACGTGCCAAATACAATAACTGATACAATTTAATAGGATTCTGCGATTTCGCGGTGGAGTCGGTATCTGAAGATTGCGCAGAAATTGCGCAATATGCGGCCACCCATTGCTCAATAATTGAGCAATGCGCCCTCACCCGGCTTTGCCGAGCTTCCCGCTTCGCCAGGCTACGCCGGGATAAAACGCCGTGGCAAGCCCCCGGCCTCTCCCCCTCGACAAGCTCGGGATCTTTCACAAAGGGAGAGGGTGTATAAGTCGGTAGGAATCGGGATGGACACAACATGTGGTATAGCCCCAAATCGCCAGACATGCACCATACTTGCCAAGTTTGCCAGCTATCCTGTGATGCAAGATAGTGAAAACTTCATTCGATATACTTGAGGCCTGGACCTGCTGTTATCTGTGGCTCTGTCAGTACCCGCCGCCGACTGGGTGACTGGGATCGAACTTCCACTTTTTCGATGTTTCCTATGGATGGGCCGTAGCTGATTTGCGGACAGCGGCTCCATAGACGGTGGAACGGCTAAACGGCGCTTTTTTCGATTTCTAAGCCCGTTTCTTATTTTCCCGGCCACCTAACCATTACCCAACACAGAATACGACATGGATAAGCTTCTGAATGGCGTGTAGCCTGCGCTGGGGAAGGAAACGGGTTGTGGGGAATGGAAGGGAGTTTAGCGCCATTTGGGCTAGAATTCAAGAGGCGGAACATGGCCAAAACCGGATGACGAGAAACCGTCAATTAGGTGCCGAACTGGACTCAGAAGCTGGGTGTTTACGTGTCTCGTGATTGCTACTCGATTGCTGGAAAAAATAAAGGGACCAGCTTTTGAGCTAACCCCCTGAAATTGCTGGCTGGGGGACGAGGATTCGAACCTCGGTAGACAGATCCAGAGTCTGCCGTCCTGCCGCTAGACGATCCCCCAAGATTTGATCTACCCTTCTTAACCATCTGTTTTCCACAAATCAAGAGAAAAAAGGCCCGGCGGTTGAAAGGGCTAAACCAAATAGTGCTTGCCCTTCTCGTGACTTGGTGCTATGCCCTCATCTATTCGTCGGTAGTGTTGCTTGTGATCCTGCTCACTATGGGTTTAAAGCCGGACGGCCTGTTATCCCTGAGAAAAACCGGACGGCCGCCTTTCTCATCACCTCGTCAAAGGATGTCCTCTCCCTTTGTTTTTAGACGATCCCACAGCGCATATGCGGCGAGTCAATGTGTGTATACCGCCGGAAAGCGGGTAAGGCATGGCCTTAGAACGCATTCCGATGGATTCGAGGTATTCCGATGTATTTTTTTGAAATCGAAAAGGAGAACAATAAATGGGAAACTGGTCCATGCCAATCGTTTTTATCATGGCAACCGCGCTTCTTTTTTCGGGTTTTTCCTCTGGGGTTCTTGCTGAAAAGCCGCCGTCAGAGGTCGTATTGGCCAAAGTAAATGAGGCTGTCATCACGCAGGAGGATTTGAACCGGGAGCTGGACAACGCCAAAGCGCGAATGGAGCAACTCGGGGCTGCCAAGCAGGGCTTAAGCGTCGAGGCTATGAAAGGGGAAGTTCTGGACAACCTCATCAAGAGGGAGTTGCTGTACCAGAAAAGCAAAGAAGCGGGAATTGTCATTGACGAAGCAACCGTCAACGAGAAGATCGACTCTGTGAAGAAACGGTTCCCGGGAGATGCGGAGTTCCAGGCTGCTCTGGCGGAGAAAGGGTTGTCCGAGAAAGACTTGAGGCTTCAGGTCACGAAAGGGCTGGCCACAAAGCAACTGCTGGATCGCGATGTCATCCGGAACATAACCGTGTCGGATCAGGAAATGCATAAGTATTTTGACGAGAATCCGGACTTTTTCACCCAGCCGGAGCGGTATCATACCCGGCACATTCTGGTGACTATGCAAAAAGATTGGGACGACGCAAAAAAAGCCGAAGCACGAAAGAAGATCGAAGACATCAAGACGCGGTTGGACAAAGGCGAGGACTTTGCCGCTCTGGCCAAGGAATACTCCGATTGTCCGAGCAAGGACAAGGGCGGGGATCTCGGCAGCGTGAGTCGGGGCCAGATGGTCAAGCCGTTCGAAGACGCGGTGTTTTCAATGAAGCCCGGAGAACGAAGCGGGGTAGTCGAAACCGAGTTCGGACTTCATTTGATCGAGGTGCTGGAAATAGAACCCCCGGGCAAGGTGCCCTATGATACGATTAAAGGCCAGATCGAGGCCTTTCTTAAGCGGCAGAAGACCGAGCAGGAATTAGAGCTTTATGTGGATCGATTGGAGGAAAAGGCGAAGATCGAGAGATTCCTTGACGAAAAGTCGTGATCATTATAGTAGAATGATGTATTGTATAGATGCTTTAATGGCCCTTCTCTAGCGGCTGCGATGCGTAGTCACTTTCGGGTATATTCATGATTCGTTCAGGAGGTCGGCGCCGCTCTGAAAAGGAGTTCCTTTTGCTGGAGCTACGACCTGAGGATAGGAACTGGAATCTGAACCGTTTGGAAGGAGGTCACCGTTTTGGCGAAAGGGATTGTGAAGTGGTTTAGTGACAAGAAGGGTTATGGTTTCATAGAGCAAGAAGGGGGAAGGGACGTATTCGTACATTTTTCTTCCATCGACATGCCGGGATTCAAGACACTTGCAGAAGGTGAGAAAGTGGATTTCGAGGTAGAGGAAAGCGAGCGGGGACCTGTTGCCAAGAAGGTCACAAGATGTTGATGTGAATTGGAACAAGGATTTGAAACGCCCTGACAGTACGTCGGGGCGTTTTCGTTTGTGCGCCCGGCAGGGCGCACCGTGCGTTCAACCTGGCCAATCTCCATTCGAGTCGTCCCGACAAAAGCGCCCGTAGGCGGTGGATTGCCGGTCCATCGTCCTGCAGGCTTGACGAATGAGAAGTCGTTTAATATACAAGGGAAAATCGTCAGAAGTCCGAAGGAAACCGATGCTCGCGCTTATCGCCCGACTGGGTGGGGCCGCCATCCAGTTCGTTGAGGAAATGGGCAGGATTTTCATCCTGTCGGGTCAGTGCGCCTATTGGATGTTTCGTCCTCCTTTTCGGTTCCGCAACCTGTTTACACAGATGGAGTTCGTAGGGGTCAAATCCATTTTCGTGGTGACCCTCACGGGGGTTTTTACGGGAATGGTATTTGCCCTGCAGAGCTACAAGGGATTTCATCTCTTTGGCGCGGAGAGCCTGGTGGGCCCCGTAGTGACGTTATCCATCACCAGGGAGCTGAGCCCCGTGCTGGCCTCATTAATGGTTACGGGCCGGGCCGGTTCAGCTATGGCGGCGGAACTGGGCTCCATGAAGGTCACCGAACAGATCGACGCCTTGCGGGCCATGGCCGTCAATCCGGTGAAGCATTTGGTGGCGCCCCGCGTGCTGGCGGGCATACTCATGACACCGGTGCTCACGGGGCTCACGGATTTCATCGGCATTGCGGGGGGATACTTTGTGGCAGTGGACCTCATGGGGCTGGACTCGGGTACGTTCATAGGAAAGATCCAGGATTACGTGGTGATCGGGGATATCCTGCATGGACTATATAAGTCCATGTTTTTTGGACTGATTCTAAGTATGATCGGTTGCTACAAGGGTCTTGGCGCCCGTGGCGGCGCCCAGGGCGTGGGACGAGCCACGACGCAATCCGTGGTGATATCGTCCGTGCTGATTCTGGTGTCGGACTATGTTTTTACAGCCCTCACCTTTTAAAGCACGGCAAGTCACGATACGAGATACCCATGATCGAGTTGACCGGTGTGCACAAGTCATTTGGCTCCCAACAGGTGCTTCGAGGCGTGGACTTGAAGGTGCAGCCCGGAAAAATTACGGTCATCATCGGGCGCAGTGGCGGGGGGAAAAGCGTCTTGCTGAAGCACATGATCGGCCTGGTGCGTCCGGACAAGGGGAGCGTTTGGGTCTTTGGAAGCGATCTGGCTGCAATGAACGAGCGGGAGATGGACCCCATCAGGCGACGTATGGGTATGTTGTTCCAGGACGCAGCATTGTTCGATTCGATGACGGTTGGCGAGAACGTGGCGTTTCCCATAAAAGAACACACCAACCTGAGCACCAGGATCGTGGGCGAGATGGTTGCTCAAAAGCTTGAGATGGTGGGCTTGCCGGGCACGGGAAAAAAGATGCCTTCCGAACTGAGCGGAGGCATGAGGAAGCGGGTGGGACTGGCCCGGGCTATTGCGCTCGACCCCGAGGTTCTGTTGTTCGATGAGCCCACAACCGGTCTGGATCCCATTATGGCGGAGGCTATCGACAATCTCATCCGGGAGACCCAAAGCGCCTTGGGCGTCACCGCGGTGGTCATCAGTCACGACATCGCCGGCACGATGCGGATTGCGCATTGTATAGCCCTGTTAAATGAAGGTACAATTGTGGCCGAGGGCACGCCGGAAGAGATCGACGCATGCGCGGATCCCCTGGTCCGGGATTTTCTCCGCTGCCGCTCGGGGGATCCAACCGCCCGGCTTTAAGGAACGGCATGGCCAAGTTTACCCCGGAAGTCAAGGTCGGTTTGTTCGTTTCGGTTGGTCTGCTGTTGGTTGTGTATATGTCGCTGAAAGTGGGGGGACCGAAAAGGGCCGAAGAGCGGGGTTATGACCTTGCAGCCGTGTTTGACACCGCCTCGGGCCTGAAGCCGGATACGCCGGCTGAAATCGCCGGCATCCGGGTGGGGTATGTGGAGGGGATCGAGCTTTACCAAGGCAAAGCCAGAGTTATCCTTAAGATTCGTTCGGGCGTTCAACTGGGTCGGGATACCCAAGCCATGATTCGAACCCGCGGAGTGCTGGGGGACCGCTTTGTCGAGCTGATCCCGGGTGAGGGAAACGAGCCTCCCCTCGGACCGGGAGATGCGATAAATAAGACGACGTCCCAGGTGGATGTGGATGCGTTGCTGATCCAGCTATCATCCATTGCGCAGGACGTGAAGGCTGTGACGGCGTCGCTCCGGGACGCGCTGGGAGGGGACGCGGGTGAACTGGCTCTTCGCGAAATACTGGAAAACACCAAGAAGGTGACCAAATCTCTGAACGCGCTGGTGGAACGGAATACAGAGAACCTGGAACAGATCATGGTGAATTTCAGGGACTTCTCCAGCGATATGAAAGACCTGAGTGGAGTCAACAAAGAAAATATTACGGCGTTGATTACGAATGTGAAGGCGGCTTCCGAAACCATCGAAGAAACGCTGGCGTCTCTGAGAGCCATAGTGGATAAGGTGGGCAGAGGGGAAGGCTCCTTAGGCAGACTTCTATACGATGAAAGCACGGTGGATGAACTGAACGAGACCCTGGTGTCACTGCGAGAGATATCCGGGAAAATCAGCCGGGGAGAGGGCACCATCGGGAAGTTGGTGAACGATCCGAGCACGGCCGAAACATTGGACGAAACACTGACCCGTCTGAACGCAATGGTGGCGCGAGCCGAACGGTTCAGGCTGTTCGTAGGATACCGCGGCGAATACCTGTTCAGCGGCGATGACGTAAAGTCGTATCTGGATGTTCGCATCCAGCCTACGTTCGACAAATACTACCTGCTGAGCATTGTGGACGATCCCGGTGGAAGGCTTCGAACCAAGACTACGGAAACGGTAACGTACCTTCCGGACGGCAGCTCGACCTTCGAACGTATGACCGAAAATCAGGTGGACGAAGATGAGCTGAAGTTTTCCGCGCAGATTGCCAAGCGGTACTATGATACGGTGATTCGTGGAGGCGTGCTCGAATCCACCGGCGGGTTCGGATTGGACCATTATCTGTTTGACGACAATGTGAAACTGACCGCTGAGGCCTTCGATTTTAACAAGGATCGGAATCCTCACGTCAAGTTCTACGTAGACGCTAACTTGTTCGATCATATGTATCTGACAGCGGGCTATGATGACGCATTCAGCGACCAGAGCGAGGAGTCGTTCTTTGTTGGAGTCGGACTTCGGTTCGAAGACGACGACCTGAAGTACCTGCTCACCGGCGCCAGGGTCCCGATTCCCTGAGCGGTAGGCCGGTCCCGTCAAAATAACAGCCCGATAGAGGAGTTTGTTCGTGTCTCATGAGGATCTGGGTTTGATGTGGCTGGATCAGTTGGAGCGTAGTTCCGCGGAAGAAGGCGGTTCAAAGCAGGGGTGGCTCGAGTCATTGGTGCTGTTTCTCTTCGAGATGGGAAACAACGGAATTTTGGTGTTGGACGAGGACTTCCGGGTCGAGTACGCCAATCAGCTGGCAAGTGAAATGACCGGAATGGAGAGATGGCGGCTGATTGGAGCCCAATTCCCATCGCTGCTGAACGAGGCCGACCGGCAATCGTGGTTTCGCCTGCACGAGCGTTTGTGCAAGGCCTCCGATGACTACCCAAGGAGATGCGCCTTGCTTATGCTGGAGTCGCCGGCCGGGACCATCCGGGAGGCGGAAGTGTGCATCGGGTCTCACCGGACCCCGCAAGGCCCGAAGCTGTTCGTACAATTGAGCGATCAAACGGAACACCTCAGAATCTTGAACGAGGTGCGAAAGTCCAACACGTTTTTGTCCAATATCATCAGGAGCTCGGTCGATGGTATTCTCGGCGCGGATACCAAAGGCAGCGTGTTGATTTTCAACGAGGGCGCCGAGCAGTTGCTGGGCTACAGGGCAGACGAAGTTGTGGGCAAAATGCATATAGAAAAGATTTATGCTACTCCTGAAATGGCCCGGGAAGTCATGTCCAAGATCCGAAGCGACGAGTATGGAGGTAAAGGCAAGCTGACGACCATACAGGTGCGCCTTAGGGACCGATCGGGCGAGGAGATCCCCTGCAATCTGTCGGCGGCCATGATCTATGAAGACGGAGAAGAGGTGGCCACGGTCGGAATCTTCACGGACTTGAGGGAACGGTTGAGGATGGAGCGGGAACTTGAGGAAACGCACTTGCAGCTCGTTCAATCCGAAAAAATGGCCTCTCTGGGAAAGCTGGCAGCGGGTGTTGCGCATGAAATCAACAATCCTCTGGGGGGAATCCTGATGTACGCGAGCCTCCTTCTCGAAGGGATGGACGATGACATGCGCAAAGGAGACCTGCAGCATATTGTCGATCAGACGCTTCGATGCAAGGAGATCGTCCAGAATCTGTTGGACTTCAGCCGTCAGTCCGGTAAGGAACGCACTCGATTCAGCCTGAACGAGAGCATTCACAAGGTGGTTTCTCTGTTCAAGAATCAATCTCTGTTCCACAACATCCGTGTTTCCATGGATCTCGACCCCCGGTTGCCGCCCACCGAGGGAGATCCGGGACTCATGAATCAGGTCATCACCAACCTGGTGGTGAACGCCGTCGATGCCATGGAAGGAGAAGGAACGCTTTCGCTCAGATCCTATTATGACAAAGAGCGAAGCATGATCGTTGCTGAAATCGAGGACACCGGAAGCGGCATATCCGAAGAGCATCTTCCCAGGATTTTTGACCCGTTCTTTACGACAAAACGAGTCGGAAAGGGCACCGGCTTGGGCCTAAGTACCGCTTATGGAATTGTGCGTCGACATGGAGGGAACCTTTCGGCGAAAAGCCGATTGGGAGAAGGTGCGACCTTTCGGGTGGAACTACCTGTTTCAAACTCGGAAAGACAATAGATGACCGGCAGCAAGAACGGTCCTAGAGCCAAGGCGGGCAAAGCGCGATGACGGACGAAAAGCCGAAAGTGCTGGTGGTGGACGATGAGATGATTATTCGGGAAGGGTGCGACCGGGCGCTTTCGAAAGACGGCTATCAGGTGTTCAAGGCAGCGAACGGCCGCGAGGGCCTCGACCTGCTCATCGGCGAGAACGCCGACATCATGCTGTTGGATTTGAAGATGCCGGTGATGGACGGTATGGCCGTACTCAAGGAGGTTGCCAGACGGGACCTGCAGGTTCTGATTATCATCATTACCGGCCATGGAACCATCGAGACGGCGGTCCAGTCCATGAAAAGCGGGGCGTACGATTTTATTACAAAGCCTTTCATGCCCGATCAATTGCGGTTTACGGTAAGTCGCGCCTGGGAAAAAATCCGCCTCGAGAGGGAAGCGGCATACCTCCGGGAGGAGCGGGTTCGAAGTCTCCGGGACATTGCCACGGAAAAGAGCCGAATTTCGACCATTATTCAAGCTATGACCGACGGCGTCATTATCGCCGATAACAATTGCGAAATCATACTGAACAACGCCCCCGCCGCTCGATTACTGGGGCTTCGATCAAAAGTGCTGTTGGGCGAGAAACTACTGGACGCCACGGATAATGCCATGCTTGCCGACATGGTCCAGCAAGTACTCGAGTTGTCGGATTCAGCCGTTACTTCCATTACCAAAGAGATGGAGCTGAGAGAGGATATCTATGTGCGGGCGAGTACGGGTCTGGTAAAAGACGAAGAGGGAACGCCCATGGGCACCGTCACGGTGCTTCAAGATATCGGATATATCAAGCAGGTTGAAAGAATGAAGTCCAATTTTGTCGCCATGGTGGCCCACGAGTTGCGGGCTCCACTGGCGGCCGTGCTTCAGAATATGGACCTTTTATTGTCGCAAACCCTCGGACCCGTCAACGCAGCCCAGCAACACGCTCTGGAAAGAGTCAATGTACGAAGCACAAGCCTCTTAAAGTTGGTGAACAACCTGTTGGATCTGTCAAAAATGGAGGCCGGCACGCTGGTTTTGAACAAAGAGCAGTTGGACATGCGGCCCATTATCGAGCGGGTGGTGGATCTGATGCGTGTTCGCGCGGTGGAAAAAGGGTGCAGGATCATCGTTGAAATGCCCGAACACCTGCCGCTCATATTGGCGGATCCTCTCCATATGGAAGGGGTGGTGACGAATCTGATCTCGAACGCCATCCGCTACAACAAGGAGGGCGGCAGCGTCCGCGTATGTGCGGGCAGGGGGGACGATAGTCTTGTGATACAGGTTTCCGACACCGGCATCGGGATCTCGCAAGAGGATTTACCTAAGATCTTCGATCGGTTTTACCGGGTCCGAAGTGACAAGACCCGAAAGATCGACGGTTCCGGCTTGGGGCTTCACATCGTAAAGGGCATTGTAGACGCGCATTTGGGTACCATAAAAGTGGAAAGCGAGCCGGACCGGGGCACCAGGTTCAGGGTTATCATTCCGAGCATAATATAATCTAGGGATACAAACCATTCCATGGCCTTCCGGAATTCGTTGACTATCCGACGCCCGTACTGTAGAATCGTATAACTGATTGAAAGTGCAAATAAACTAGGTTGGGGAAAAGGATTGATATGAAGCTCTTCAAGTCTATCATGTTTTGTACGGACTTTTCCGAGGGCGCGGACCGGGCTTTCGATGTCGCTCTAGAACTGGCGAAAACCAACGGCGCGCGGCTTTTTCTGATGCATGTGATCCCACCGATCGTTTCGCCATCGCCTGCGTTCGAGGAGTTCGTCCCTAACTACTCGTCCATCGAGTTTACCGAACAGGTGATGAACTCTTCACAGGAAAAGATGGCGGAAACCTACGGAGCGCGCTTGGACGGATATACCAACTACGAAGTGCGCGTCGAGAACGGATACCCGTCGAATCGAATTGTGGACTTCGCTGAACAGAACGATGTCGATTTGATCGTCGTGGGCTCCCAAGGGTTAACCGGATTGGCGCACGTGTTTTTCGGAAGCACGGCGGAAAAAGTGGTGAGAAAAGCACCGTGTACCGTCATGTGTGTTCGTCATCGGAGTAAAGAGTAGTCTGTCCTCTTTTTCGCTAAGTGAAGAGAATGGCTGTGCGCATTTTGGTCGTCGACGATGACTACGACATGGTAGAAACCGTCAAGTTGTTTCTCGACGCCCAAGGCTTCGAGGTGACAACGGCCTACGATGGCGAAACCGGCGTTGCGTCCGCCGCAAGGGCGGCCCCCGACCTCTGTCTGCTCGACCTGGTTTTGCCGGACATGGACGGCCGCGAACTCACAAAGGCGATCCGCGGCGTGACCGGATGCGCACGGACCCGTGTTGTACTGCTTACGGCCATGGGGGGACGGAAGGCTGTCGAAGCGTACTTAGGGGACGGGGAAAATTCGGCGGACGCCTATGTGGAAAAACCGGTGAACTTCAAGGAATTGAAATCTTTGATCGAAAAACTCCTCGATACTAGATAGTCGCCGTCCTGCTACAGGATTCTGATGCTTGATCGTCTGCTCGATGGGCTTTCACGGATTCTATCCACTGAAAGGGCATACGTTTTCCTTCTTGATGACGAAGGTAGGGAACTGCTCTGTGTGAATTCCGTCCCGGCTGAGATTCCGGATTTCGACGGCCGGGACGAGCGGCTGTTGCATTTTGTTCGCCACACATCCCGGAGAGTCGGGACGGAAACATTGGAGACTTCGGCAGGGTCTCTTGCGCGGGCGCTAGGTGAACATTCCCGGCTGGACTATATTCCCATTCTCAATCTGAATCGCCCCATTGGGGGCTTGATTCTGGTTGACGGCCCTGCCGGGGCTTCCGGCAGGGAGCTTGACCTTATTTCGCTCTTCCTGACGCAGTGGGGCGGTTTTCTACGAAACTCCGGGGATCCGCGGAAGTTGGGTTTCCCTCCGTCCGAGAAGGGTTCGGCACAGGCGATCAGGAATCGAATGCTGTTCATGGCGCACCAGCTGAAATCTCCGTTAGCCGCGGTTCAGCAGCTTCTCGCCGTGTTGGCCGAGGGCATCGTAGGCGAATTGAATGAAAAACAGAAGGAACTTGTCCAAAGGGCTTTAACTCGAGTGCGTGCTCATCTCGACTTGCTCGGCGACTGGCTCATGGGCGAGAACGCGGCTTTAGGAATAGCCAAGGAACGTTTAGGCCCGGTGAGGGTCAAGGCCGTCCTCGAAGAAGCCGTGAAAACAGCCCGATCCAAGGTGGAGATGAGAGGCGTGCAGGTGGTCCTGCAAGCGTTTGAGCCGGACATCACGGTTCAGGCGGACAAGGAATTGCTTACGAGCGCGTTCCGGCGCGTGATCCATAATGCGATCCAGTTCAGCCCTGATAGTGGGTCGGTCGCGGTTGCTCTTCAAGGAGCACCCAACGGCATACGTATTATAGTTAAAGATCAGGGTCCCGGAGTGGCGCCAAAAGACCTGCCGTTTGTATTCGACGATTTTTTTCACTCGAAGGATCGGGCCTTGCAGGACAAGGTGAATTCAGGAACAGGGTTGTCTCTGGCCAAGAAAGTCATCGAGGCGCACGACGGCTGGATCAGGGTGAGGAACCGTCCCGAGGGTGGATTCGAAACAGAGTTGTTCATTCCCACCGACTAGGCTCATTCGGCCGGCTTTATAAGGCGTTCGGAGGTGGCGTCACGCGGGCGGTATGTTCTTTACCGCCCTTACGGCCGCTTCGATCTCGCTTTCGGTGTTGAAGCCGGAAACACTGAATCTGACCGTGCCCTCCGGCGCCGTGCCCAGCGCCTCGTGCATCAGTGGAGCGCAATGCAAACCCGCCTTCGAGATCACCCCGAAGTCTTTGTACAGCTTCTGAGAGAGCAGATCCGGTTTCCAACCATCGAGACGAATTGAAACAATCGGAGTCCGGAGACCATGTCCGTCCGCATCGACGACATCGACGCCCGGAACGGACGCCAGCGCATTCCTTAGAAGATCCGCCAGTGTTCGGGCGCGTCGGGCGAATTCCGCCCCATGACGTTCCTGCCATTGGAGCGCCTGCGCCAGCCCTGCGAATGCTGCCGCACTGGGGCTGCCGGCTTCGAGCCGGGCCGGCATGATCTCAGGTTGGGTCAAGGTGTGGCATTGGATGTCGGTTCCACCGACACAAAACGGCTCGAGGTCCAGTCCGGGGCGTACATAGAGTCCCCCTACGCCGGGAGGACCGTGCAGGCATTTATGGGCGGTGAACGCCACCAGGTCGGCGTGAAGGTGTTCGGCATGGCAAGTGATCTGTCCCAGGGTCTGAGCCGCATCCAACAGAGTGAAGGCGCCCGATGCTCTTGCAAGTCGAAACAGCCTCTCCGCTTCGTTGATGCGCCCGGTTACGTTGGAGGCATGGTTCAGAATTAGCAGGGTCGGGCCTTCCCGTAAGGCGGCTTCGGCTCGGGCCATGTCAAGAGCTCCTTCCGGCCCGAGCCCGACAGGGACGATCCGGATCCCCGGATATCGCCTCTTCAGGCGATACAGGGGACGAAGCGCGGAACTGTGCTCCGTGACGGTGCAAACCACGCGGGAATCATTGTTCAATCCGAGACCGAAGATAGCCACGTTCAAAGCAAAAGTGGCGTCCTGGGTCAGGACGACACGCGACGGGTCGGCAACCTTCAGCATTGCGGCCAGTCTTTGACGGCATTCGGATGCGACATCGGGATGCCGATCCCCGCTCGAGTCCGCCGGAGTAGGCATGGCGTCGAGGAATCCCTTGACGACCTGCGATACGCCTGGAGCCAAGGGCCACGCCGCCCCTGCATTATTCAAATAAACCGGTCGGTCCATGGTGCTTCTCTGTGGAAACTCCTGTTAGAAACGCCCAAACGACGCGAAAGGTTTTCAGCGTTCGTGTTTCTTGAGGACTCCAGTCGTAACTCAGACTGGAATAATCATGAAATTGATTCAAGCTGTACTTAAAGGCTATTCCGTTTGCCGTCCTATAGATAAAACGCGGAAATTTGGAGAAGGAAACCTATCCGACGGTTTAGCCCTTTGCCCCAATGGCCCGCGTTCTGCCCAGGCTAGAGACCATGCCGTCAAACGCTCACTTGCTCTTGGATGTCTGAAGCCTCGAAATGTATGATAGCCGTTTGAGTTCCGTTTATAAACACCAAATCGTTTCCTAGGTTCTCGCCGTTCATTGTGGCTTTAGAAGCGGACAGCCGGTATCGCCTAGGACCCGGACCAATGGCCACAGGTGCGCAGAAAGCGGCGACGCGCCGTTCTCCTTGGTGATGCGCCGGTTGCGATAGGTCTCGTTCGGATCACCTTTTTGGAAATCACGCTTGACCTGGCTTAAAATGTGCCCTAATGTTTTAACTGCCATGCATCTTTTTTTCCTATAACGCTACGGTGGATGTTGTAGTGCAAGCGCTGGACAGTCGAATTCCGAGGGAATCGTTCGTGAACGGACAGGACCGGCCTGAAGTCAGGCGTGAAGTACAAGAGCTTTCGCTTCTTTTTGAAATAAGTCAGATGTTGGACTCGAACACCGACCTTCGTGAGGTGGTGGACTCGGTGTTGAAGTCCATATCCATTCACATGGGTATGGAAAGAGGCACCCTGACGCTCTTGGATTGGGAGACCGGAGAGATTTATATCGAAGCGGCCCACGGGCTTTCGCCGGAACAGCAGGACCGGGGCAGATATCAACGCGGTGAAGGTGTAACGGGAAAGGTAGTTCAGACCGGCAAGCCCATGATTGTGCCGTGTATTTCCGATGAACCGTTGTTTCTCGACCGTACGGGGGTGCGCAAACACTTACCCAAGAAAGACATCGCTTTTCTCTGCGTTCCCATCAAACTGGGCAACGAAGTCATTGGCGCGTTGAGCGTGGACCGGCTGTTTCGTGAGCAGGTTTCACTGGAGGAGGATGTCCGGCTGCTATCGATCATCGCCTCCATGATTGCCCGAGCGGTTCGTTTGCGGCAGGAAATGCAGATCGAGAAACGGCGGCTGCAACAAGAAAATATCCGGCTGAGAAAGGAGCTGAAGGGGCGCTACCGGCCGGACAATATTATAGGCAACTCGAAAGCGATGCACGAAGTCTTCGAATTGATGGCCCAAGTTTCCGGAAGCGACACGACCGTACTGATTCTGGGTGAGAGCGGAACCGGAAAGGAACTGGTGGCCAATGCCATTCATTATAACAGCCCTCGCGGAGGCAAACCTTTTGTAAAAGTGAACTGCGCGGCTCTCCCTGAGACGCTGCTCGAGAGCGAACTTTTCGGACATGAAAGAGGAGCGTTTACCGGCGCATTGGCTCGCCGTATCGGACGTTTCGAAATGGCCAATGAGGGGAGTATTTTCCTGGACGAGATTGGTGATTTTTCAATGGCGACCCAGGTCCGCCTTCTACGGGCGCTCCAGGAAAAGGAATTCGAGCGGCTGGGTGGGACCAAGACCGTCAAAGCGGATGTCCGAGTCATCGCAGCCACCCACCGGGACCTCGAAGAGTTGATTCGACAGGGGAAGTTTCGAGAAGATTTATATTACAGGCTCAATGTGTTTCCCATCCGTATGCCGCCTCTAAGGGAGCGAAAATCGGATATCCTGTTACTCGCCGACCATTTTGTGGAAAGATACGCCAAGGCCAATAAGAAGAATATCCGAAGGATCTCCACCCCGGCCATTGACATGCTCATGAGCTACCACTGGCCGGGAAATGTCCGGGAGTTGGAGAATTGCATCGAGCGCGCCGTATTGCTGAGCACCGACGATGTCATTCGGGGGCATCAGCTTCCCCCGACACTGCAGACGGCGGAAGCCAGCGGCACGCCTCACCGGGGTACTCTCGATGCGGCCGTGCAGACCGTCGAGCGCGAGCTGATTATCGACTCCCTCAAGTCTTCGGGGGGGAACAAGGCCAGGGCCGCCAGGGAATTGGGGATATCCGAGAGATTGATGGGGTTGAGGGTCAGCAAGTACGGGATTGACATCCAGCGGTTTCGTACATCGAAGTAGCTTTTACAGTCCGAAATCTACCGTACGGTAGGGTCACCCGGAAACCTTGCGACAATACCCTGTAACGGTCGGGCGCTCATGCGCGGATTCTCGGTGATTCAGGCTCGTTGAGTTCTTGAGATCGTTTTGGTATGAGGTTTGCCTATGGTTTGTTTTCGTGCGTAAATGGGTAATCGTATGCTTTTCCAACCATTCAAGTTTCTCAATGTGGAGACGAAGGGGAGGAGGTGCGGAACGACTTTGGAGAGCGCCGTTTGCGGGCAAGTGTCGTATGTTTTGACCGTAAATCAGAAATAGAGACTGAAGGAGAAGAGAGATGAGAAAAGGAAAGCTGGGTGTACTTTATATAATTGCGTGCTTCTTGCTGTGCTTTGCACTGGTGATGCCGAGCTATGCGGAAGAGCAAACCCCGTGGGCTGATGCCTCGGTTTCGGTTTTGACCGCCTATATCTGGCGAGGGATCGAGCTGAGCAGAGACAGCATTGTGGTGCAACCCACCATGAGCGTCGGATATTATGGATTTTACGCCAACTTCTGGGCGAACATAGACACCAATCCGTATACCGCCGACGATGAAGGCGCCAATGCTAAGTGGAACGAGAGCGATTTTACGATCGCGTATGGAACCAGCTTTGGTATCCTGAATGTCGAGGGCGGTTATATCTACTATGCTCTGGACAGCGTGGACGATTCGCAGGAGGTTTTCGCCAGTTTAGGTGTGGACACCATCCTTTCCCCCACGCTCACGGTATATAAGGAATTCGCGCGGTATCCGAGTTGGTATTTCCTGTTTGGGATATCCCATTCCTTCGCATTTACCGATTTCATGTCTCTGGACCTTTCGGCGTCCGCAAGTTATTTGTTGAGCGACGACGCGGATGATTATCCGGAAGTCAACGACAACGGGGAACCGACCGGAGATGAGTTCAGCAATTTCCACGATGGGGTTCTTTCGGCCAGCCTGCCGATTTCGTTTGCAAAATATTTTACGGTTGCGCCGACGATTTCCTACGTGTTCCCAATCACGGACGATGCCAAGAATCAGATGCAATTCTTCAGCAAAAACGGTGAAAGCGATCAATTCGTGTACGGCGGCATATCCGTCGGATTCGCATTTTAACCCCGGCGAGAAGCGACTCTTGCCCCTGAGCGACGGCGCTATTCCGAAAGCTTAAGATCGCTTTGATCTTGCTTTCTTAGAACAAACGACAAACGATTGCCCAAGCCTTCGTCCGATTATCCAACCGCGGGCTCGTCCTTTCGACGAGTCCGCGTTCTTTGTCGGCTGGGCGCGTACCGGCAAACGATTCGTGCACACGCTCGGACCCCGGGTGATCAAGGGGTCCTGACTTTTTCTGCGGGTGATAAACAGATAACGGATGGTGTGAGGTTGTCGTGAGAGTGGGCATACTGCAGCACACGGATTTAGATGGACCCGGCGCCCTCGGCGCGTACCTTCAATCCGCAGGAGTTGACGTGTCCATAATCAAACTCTATGAGGGTGAGGCTTTACCGAGTGAGAGCTCGCCCTGGCACGCGGTGGTCTCCCTGGGAGGTTCGATGCACGCCTGGGAGGATGCCGAGTTCCCTTTTCTGCCTCGGGAGACGAGCTTCCTGGCCGGCATGATCGATCGGGGAATTCCCGTGCTGGGCATATGCCTGGGCGCTCAACTGATTGCCAGGGCCTGTGGCTGCCGAGTGCATCCTGCCGCCAAAGAGGAGATCGGATGGCGAGCCGTGACCCTAACGGAGATGGGGTCCAAAGACCCTCTGTTCTCGGGGATTGCCGATAAGCTGCTGGTCCTCCAATATCACTATGACACCTTCGAACTGCCTGCTCGGGGCGAACTCCTTGGGACTTCCATGGACTGCCGAAACCAGGCTTTTCGATTGGGCAATACTTACGGCGTTCAATTTCATCCTGAAATCAACCGCGAAATTCTGGCGGAGTGGTTCTCGGAGCGGCCGGAGCGTGAACAGGTCCTGAGTGAATACGAGCGCGTCAAAGAGGCTTTCTTTCGTCAGAATCAACGAATCTATGAGAACTTCCTGTCCATTATCAGAACTTGGAAGACGGCGACGACCGTATAGTCGCTCAACGTACCATCCGGTTTTCCCGCCTGGACGATTCACGACATCTTCTTTCACCGTCAGTCAATGCTGATGAGATTTGGATATTGAAAGATCGCCGGCGGCCTGCAGGATGACCCGGGATCGGGAGTATGGTTTCGGGATATGATCCGGCTTGCCGGGCCTCCTTCGCGCCGCCGCGCCGGGCCGAACAAATTTGACCATGACTACGGGGGCTGTCGATAAGAGCCCCCGGGAACCGATTTCAAAAAGATCTCCGCGCTCCGTCGGAGATTTCGGACGAAGCGCGGAGGTACGGGGTTGAGAGGATTATAACGCTTTACGACCCGGAAACCGGATGTCGGGTCCGGTGTTAGAGTCGGCTCACGGAGGTCTGAAAATCGGGATACGCGCTCGCGCCGTGTTCGTGGAAGTCCAGACCGTCGGTTTCTTCCTCGGGCGATACGCGAAGGCCGACGATCAGGTCGATCAATTTGAACACAATCAGCCCCATACCAAAGGCCCAAACGAACGCGCCGCCGATTCCGATCAACTGCACTCCAATGATTTTCAAGGAAAAGCCGTCGATGTTGAATAGACCCGCAGCCAACGTTCCCCATGCGCCGCATACACCGTGCACGGAAACGGCTCCAACGGGATCGTCAACCTTGATTTTGTCGAAGAAGAGCACCGAAAGCACCACGATTACACCTGCTATCGCGCCTATGATCACGGAACTCAAAGGCGTCACGTTGTTGCACGGAGCCGTTATGGCCACGAGTCCGGCCAGGGCCCCGTTCAGGCTCATGCCCACATCCGGTTTTCCGAACCGGCACCAGGCGGTGATCATGGCGGTTAGGCATCCTGCGGCTCCTGCCAGGTTGGTATTCACAAAAATCCACGAAATGTCTTTTATGGCCGCGGTCGTAGAACCGGGGTTGAATCCGAACCAGCCCATCCACAGGATGAATGTCCCCAATGCGGCCAGAGGAAGATTGTGACCGGGTATGGGTTTGACACGTCCATCCTGAGTGAATTTTCCAATCCGGGGTCCAAGGGTAATGGCCCCCGCCAGTGCGACCCACCCACCGACGGAATGGACCACGGTGGATCCGGCGAAGTCGATGAATCCCAGTTGCTCCAGCCATCCGTTGCCCTTGAACAGGCTGCCCCAGGCCCAGCTTCCGAAGACGGGATAGATGATGATGCTCACGATCGCGCTGTAAACCAGATAAGCGATGAATTTGGTTCGCTCGGCCATGGCGCCGGAAACGATGGTCGCTGCGGTGGCGGCAAAGACGACTTGAAACATCCAGAATGCCAGTATCCAGGGGTCCCCGCCGGGCGCATAGTCACTCAGAAAGAAACCGGAAGTCCCGAACCAGCCGGTGCTGCTTACCCCGAACATGATGCCGAATCCAATAGCCCAGTAGGCCAGTGATCCGATGGCAAAGTCCATGAGATTCTTCATCATGATGTTCACGGCGTTCTTGGCGCGAGTGTACCCTGTTTCCACCATTGCGAAACCGGCTTGCATGAAGAAAACGAGCGCCGCCGCAACCAGAGTCCAGACGTAATCCGCGTGGGTCTGTACAGCGTCGATGGCTTCCTTGTTACTCAATACGGTAGGAGCCGCCTCTTCGGCAAACGCTAATACGGGTAACGCCAATACAGCCCCCACCATGATGAAGCGTTTCATTGTTCTCAAAAGTAACTGTGTATCCATCTTTTTTCTCCTGTTGGTTCTTCCAAAAATTTCTTGATGCTCCGTTGGAGGTAAAAAAAGCCGGCGCCGTAGTAACGCCTCGGGGAAAGTTACGCGTCCGGCGACGTCGCGTTATAAGGCATCTTTGCCTTGTTCCCCTGTGCGCACCCTAAGCGCCGACTCCACTTTGAAGACAAATATTTTACCGTCGCCGCTTCGACCTTGAACATGGCTTTTCTCCTTTCCTGTTTGGATGCCTTCTAAATCAAGAGATATGCCAAAAATGCAGTCGGGTCGCTGGTCCGGCTAACATATTGATATCGAAATGAAACACAGGATTGGAAGTCACGGACAGGGGAACGACGTCGCATCAAAACGCCCTACTAAACCGTAGGCGCCCTACTGCTTTCCAACCAAAATGTAGGCTTTTGCACCAAGGAATTACCGGAGGAGATGATCAGGAGCCGGAACGGAATAGAGGGGATTACACAAAAAAGGGAGACCGTGTGGCTGCAAGGTCTCCCTTTTGGGATGATTCGAGGCGATGGAAGGTCTTAGGAAGATTCTGGGCTACTTCAGTCCTGAAGCCGCGCAGACTTGAGCTATCGCGTTGGCCATGGCTTCGTCCTCTTTCCGGATGTCTTCCAGGGTTTTGGGGAGCACCTCGGGCGGCTTTTCTTCCACCCCGTATTTCCATTTGAGATATTGCTTCCCCGTTGCCGGATACAGTGCGGCGATCAGCACGTCGTAGTCGTCTTTCGCCAGGTCCCTGACCTGCTCCCGTACGCCATCCAGTTCCGGCTCGAGATAGTCGGCGGCTCGGCCCGTAACCGGGGTCGTCCCGCGCTTGTATCCTTTCAGAACGATCTTCTGGATCTCGGGATCGATGGGCGTGGGCGTCTTCCCGTATAGACCGTACACCAGGTCCTTGACCTGGTTCGTGACCATCTTGTACTTGCCGAACAGCACGTTGAGAACCGCCTGCACACCGACGATCTGGGATGTGGGGGTGACGAGAGGCGGTGTGCCAAGCTCTCTACGAGTTTTGGGAACTTCTTCATACACCTCCTGGAGCCGGTGCAACGCCTTGGCCTCCTTGAGCTGGTTGACCAGGTTCGAGATCATGCCGCCGGGCACCTGGTGCACCAAAACCCCCGTGTCGATAACGGACATTCTGTGTTTGGCCAGATAATCGCGATACTTGGGCGCCACGGACTCCATATATTCATCCATCTCGAGCAGCGTGTTGAGGTCGATACCCGTGTCCCGGTCCGTCCCATACAGCGTGGCCACAATGGGTTCCACCGCCGGCTGGGAGGTCCGCAGGGCGAAAGGCGCCAGACAAGTGTCCACAATATCCACCCCTGCCTGGATGGCCTCGAGATAGGCCATGGAAGCCATGCCGCTGGTGTAATGGGTGTGGAGGTGAATCGGGACCTTGATCTCTTTCTTGAGGGCCGTGACCAACCTACGGATGTCCAGGGGCGCCATGATCCCGGCCATGTCCTTGATACACAGCGTGTCCGCTCCCATGTCCTCGAGTTCCCTGGCTTTGGACAGGTAGTATCCCAGATTGTACACCTCTCCGCCCATGCCGCGTTCCGTCAGCGAGTAACAGATGGTGGCTTCGAAGTGCTTGTTATTCGCCTTGATCCGCTCGACGCAGGTTTCAAAGTTGCGAAAATCGTTCAGTGCATCGAACACGCGAAATATATCGATTCCCACTTCGGCGGCCTTGTCCACAAAAAGCCTGGCCACGTCGTCGGCGTAATTGCGATACCCCACGAGGTTCTGGCCTCGAAGCAGCATGGAAAACGGAGTTTTCTTGATGTACTTTTTGAGGGTTCTTACCCGCTCGAAGGGGTCTTCGGCCAGAAAACGGTGCATGGTATCGAACGTGGCGCCCCCCCATACTTCCATGGCCCAGAATCCCATGCCGTCCATTTTTTCGGCGATGGGGAGCATGTCCTCCGTCCTCATCCGGGTGGCCAGCAACGACTGGTGTCCGTCACGGAATGTGTTGTCTTGAATCTTCAGTGGGTTTTTATTCCCGCTATCCATAAATTCGCTCATAGTAGACCTTTCTTTGATTCTCCTGTCCGGCTCTAAGGCAGTCTTGAGGAAAACCGGTTCGGCCGTTCCTGCGGGGCAAGGAACATGAAGGCTCCGCCTGCCTGAGGCCGGGATTCGTATTGTAATCTCCGGTTTGGTAGGGAGCACCGCCTGATTCCCGCGACGGTTTACGGATGGAACGATATCGCATTTCCCGAAGGGTTCGAAAGATTCGGGCTACCAAATCGGCATCAAGGGAAAAAGGAAACCAAAACCGGACGGAATCGGCTTTGTATTCCTCAGTCCAGGCCACCCTAGTTACTTGGTTAGGCGGCTATTGTCAATAAAGTCCGATTCCGAGTCTCCTGTATTTGTGACCGGAAAGCGTACTTTACGCAGGTTGGATCCGGATGCTATAAACCTACAGAAAGGTCGGAGCCCGGGACCCTCCCAGCACGAGTGCAGGCGCTCGGGTGGAACCCTCACGACGGGTTGCCGCGCAACCGTCTATAAAGGCCGGGAGTCCGAGCCGTTTCATGCCCCCGGTTGAATCGTCCAAGAACATCCCACTGCCGGGGCGATCATCAATCATAGAGGTGCTTTCATGACAAAACCACTGCGGCAATTGCGGCTCACAGCACCCGCCGAACTTGATTTTTTGTCCACAGTCACGTCGATGGTCGAAAACGCTGCGCAGACCTACGGGCTGGATTCGGAAGGATCCCTCAAGTTGGTACTGGCCGCGGAAGAGATATTCGCTTACCTCTGTCACAACGGCCGGCCGGAAGACACGATGCACATCGAGTGTTCGGACTATGGGTACTACGTGCGCGTGGATATGGTGCTCCCGGTCCAGCCGCTGAACATGGAGGCATTTAACCTGGCGGCGCGATTCTCTCCGGACAGCGACTCCGATCTCAAAGACTTGGGACTGCTGATCGCGGGGAGATCCGTGGACCGGCTCCAGATGGAGGATGAGTACCCGGCGGGAGTGCGATTGATCCTGATCAAGGAGAAATCGTATCCGGAAGGTGAAGAAATCCTGGCGTCGGAACCGAGTCCCTTCGGGTCTTTCTTCATTCGCGCGCCGGAGCCGGAGGAAATCAAAATCTTCGCCGCCCTGATTCGGCGAACCTATGATTCGGCCCAAGCGCCTTCCTACGTTCGGTTTCCCGGGAAGATGGCGGATATGGTCGCCGGAGGCGAGTACCGCGTTCTGATCGCCGTCTCGCCGAACGCCGTCATTGGGGGCGGCATCTTCTGGCGATATATGGGATCCGATATGGTGGAAAGCTTCGGTCCCTATGTGTTCCATCAGGAACCGGGAGCTCCGATGGCGGAACATCTCCTGGACGGATGCATCGGTAGCATCGCCCGATCCGAGGCAGTCGGGCTCTTGTCCCGCTACTTCACAGCTCAACTGCCGGCCGGCTACTTTGAAACGCTGGGCTCGATGACGTACTGCCTTCCGAATAAGACGTCCCTGTCGCGGGAAATCCTGTACCGGCAGCTCAAGGAAGATCCGGGGCGCCGTGTGTGGGCGCACCCCGGACTGAAGCGTTTTTTGGAGGAGCAATACCGGCGTCTTTTTCTGGCTCGGGACATCCTGTTGGTGCAAAACCAGGGAGAACGGCATCCGGCGCATTCCGTGTTGGCGGCGGAATTCGATCGCCCTCAACATACGGTCACTCTGCGCCCGATTTGGGCCGGAACGGATGCGGCTGAAAATGTATCCCGGCACGTGCAGCTTCTGAAAAGGGAGTCGCTGTGCACGCTGTCTTTCGAGCTGGATCTGGGTAAGGCGTGGCAAGCGGAATTTACTCCTTCGCTCCTGGACAACGGCTTTGTCCCCCGGCTAGTGCTTCCCCACGCGGGTGTGGCGGATGTGGTGGTGTTTCAGCGCTCGATGGTAGAGCGGCTGCCATGATGAACGTTGACCTGGACAGTCTCGTTCCGGCGCACATCCGGAAGTTTGAATCATATATCCCCAGCAAGCCGGACGATGAGCTTCAGAAGCTCTACGGCTGCGGTCCCATCATACGCCTGAATAACAACGAAAACCCGTTGGGTCCGCCTCCGGGCGCCCAGGAGGTGCTCCGACGTTTTCCTCCACCCCGAGCCTCCGTGTACCCCAGCGGCGACTCTTTTCATCTGAGGCGCAAGCTTGCCGGCCTACACGGTCTGGATCCCGATCAAATTCTCGTGGGAAACGGCGCCAACGAGGTCATTGCCTTTGTGATCAAAGCCTTCTGTAAAGAGGGCGACAACATCATTACGGCGGAGAAAACCTTTGCCGTCTACGAATGGGTGGCCGAATTCTCTGGATTTCAAGCCAAGCTGGTAGCCATGAAGGATCACGGCTTCGACGATGAGGGCATGCTGGCCCGCATCGATGACCGGACCAAGATTCTGTTCCTGTGCAACCCGAACAACCCCACGGGAACCTACTGGAGCGAAGGCAAACTCAGACGCTTTCTGGACCGCATTGCCGGCCACCGGATCGTTGTGGTGGACGAGGCGTATTTCGAATTCGTCGAGCAGGAGAATTATCCCAACGGCATCGAGCTTCTCCGGGAATACCCGAACCTGGTGGTATTCAGAACCTTCTCGAAAATGTACGCTTTGGCCGGACTGCGCATCGGGTATCTGGCCGGGAACCTGGATGTGGTGGACGTCATTCGAAAAACCTGCGTGGTCTATTCCGTAAACAGCCTGGCCCAGGAAGCGGCCCTGGCCGCTCTGGACGACGAGCGACATATCCTCCGGACCAGGGACATGGTGAAACGGGGAAAAGCACTTCTCACGGACGAGCTTACGCGCCTTCAACTTCCATTTGTCCTCGGGGAAGGCAACTATATTATGATCCGGCTTCCCATGAGCGATACCCTCGCGTACCGGCGCCTGATGAAGTTCGGGGTCATGGTCCGCTCCATGACCGGGTTCCGCTTTCCCAATTTCATCCGGGTGACGATCTCGGAACGGCCGGCCATGGAGGCGTTTGTGCGCGCGCTGGAAAAGATCCTCGAGTGAGGGGTTTCGGGGGATGTCCCGTCTCGTTGAAAATCTATTCTGCCGTGGCGCTGGGTAAACGAAACGCGAGCTAAGGACCTGTGTTGAATATGGAACAGTAAAAAAAGACCCTCAAAGCCTTGATATTGCCCTGCCTTGTTCCCTACGCACCTGTTTCAATTTGTTCGAGACCCCGGTGTTGCGAAACAACAGGAGGCTCCACCCAGCGTGTAGTATCTCACACAGCCCTATGGACTTAAAGACTACAGCCGCCTCCTCTCCTTCGGACCCGCACAACCAGTTGTCCGGGTCAACCATGAATCGCGAGCAACAGGGTGCGTTGACGCGTCGGGAACGTGGATTGGGTTAGGGCGCAACGGGAGCGTAACCCAACATGAATCAAGAACCGCAGGGGTTGTAGGTTTTGTTAGCGAGCGAAGCGAGCGTAACCACATCCCTGGGAGCGCCGAGCCCCAGCTCGGCCCAGTTGTTGAATTGGGTTAGCGAGCGAAGCGAGCGTTACCCAACATTTCCAATAGCGCGATATGTATATAGCCCGGGCACATCCGATGACAGGGCAAGGCGACTAGCGCCGAGCGTGATGTTGTGGTCTATGTGACCGAAATTGTTGGGTTTCGCGTTGCTCAACCCAACCTACGAATCTATTTTCGGACACCCGTGAAATATTGAGTCCGAGGGATAGACAATACACACGTTCACGCTTCACGGACGTCCCCCGCCACCCTGCGTTCGCAGCCAGTCCCCATGCACCAGCTCGAGCAGCTTCTTGGCGCGATCGAAGTGCAGCCGGATGCCGTCCCAGGAGGGCGGGGTGAAGATCTTTTGCATGAGAAACCCATCGTCGTCGAACCAGCGGGGCAGAACTCCCCCAAGAAAATACCCGCGCGCCCGAAGCCGATCCACCGCTTCACCCACCCAAGGCCAACCCAAATTCAGCCACACCTGAATGACTATGACGTTCTTTTCTTTTGCAGCCGTTTCCTGACGATCGAGAGCCTCTTCGAAGTCCGGCCCCGCCTGAGTCACGGCCAGGCGGGCGACCTGGGCGAAGTCGAAGATCTGCGCATGGATCCGGGTCGCAAGGTCCTCGGGTAAGGCCTCTCCCGATAAGACAAAATTCCGATGGTCGTCGAAACCCTCGTAAGCGAACCTCAGTTCCTCCTCGTAGGACGTGGGCACATGCACGGTATGAGGCTTGGGTACGAGGGTCCTGAAATCCAATAGGGTGGTAACCCTTCCGGAGGCGCTTGCCTCTTTGGCGTATGCGGCCGCGGGCATCAGGTCGACTTCCATGGCTCGTGTCACCCAGCCGAGGCCGGCGCACATCTTCTGGGAGAAGACGTGATTACACACGGGCTCTCCGAAAATCGTTTCCACACCGAATTTCACGGCCGCCACGTTCTGTCCGTGGAACCCCATTTGAGTGAAGATGCCCGCGCCCCCACGGTAGGCGGGATGCACCAGTCCGGCTCCGCCTTCATACGTTTTTTCGAAGGGAGCGCTGTTGAAGATGGCGTTGTGCCCCACGATGTCTCCTTTAGGCGTTCTGGCGACGCTGGAAACGGTGCGGCCGGCCGCGTTCTCCTCGATCAGCCTTTCAGGATCGATGAAGGTGCGGATGGGATAGCCTTCACCGTAAACCAGCCGGAACAGCCGGGTGACTCCGGGGGCGTCTTCCGGCTGGAACAGGTCGACTTTCCAGGACTGTCCGGGTTCGATGTCGTTTGCCTGTTTTTCCGATTCCGTCATGTGTCTTCTCCTATTCGTTTTCCCGACACGACTTGAGATACGCCAACAAAACCACTGAAATCAGGGTGAACCCCGCGCATACGCTAAACAGGGCCCGAAAACCCCAGTGAAGCACGATCAGACCGCCCACGAAGGGGCCGAGAAAGAACCCTCCTTGGTACATCTGCATTCCGAGATTCACGTTAAAAGTCCTCAACCGGGGCTCGGAGATGTCGAATACCAGTGCGTTGAGGATGGGCATGGCCACTCCCCAGCCCAATCCCAGGAAAACACCCAGAGCGAGCAAGGAAAGAGACCCGTGAACGTACCCAAGCAACCCGTAGCCCACGGCAATCCCGATAAGGGACCAAACGGCCAGGCGGATCTTGTCTCCTTTGTCGAACAGAGACCCCGCCACCAGGCGAACTCCGATTTCGCTCATCGACGACAGGGTGAAAAAGAGTCCCGCCACCGCCGTTTGGATGGTCCGACCGAATTCCGCCAGGAAGTAAAATACCAGAGCATAGCTGCTGAAAAAAAACAGCATGACCGAGAACAAGACGAGTATCTTTGCGTCCTTCAGGCTTTCCAGGACTTCGCGGAAGGAGAGCCTTTGCATTTCCGCCGGATCGGCGGATTGCCGTTGATCGGGCACGCCCATGAGAACCAGGGGAAAAACCAGAATCATGACCACGGCAAAAAACACGAGCACATTTCGGTATCCTCCGAGCCAACTCGTCAAAACCGGAAGCAGGGGAGGAATCGCCGCGTACGGTAGCAAAGTGACGATGGAAAGTAATCCGAACGACTGGCCGCTCCTTTCCAGGGGAATAAGGGATATGATGACGGTCATCAGGGCGGTTGCCAGGCCGACGTGAGTTATGCCGTGCAGTGCTCGGACCAGAAACATGCTCCAGAGGCTTCCCGCTTGGCCGTATGCTGCCAGGCAGACCATGACTCCCGCGTTGCAGATCAGGATCCAGCGAAGAGCGTTTCGGGCGTGAAGCAAAGGACTGATCACGGGCCGAAGGATCAGCGACATGGCTGAGAACAGCCCGATGATCATGCCGAACCATTTGGGGTCTATGGCCAGTGAGCTTAGGTATTGATAGAACTGGAAAAAAACGGCCACGTTTACGAAGGCCAGAAAGATGGCTGCCGCCAGTGAAATGAAACGCCTGTTCCAAAGAACCCCGGAGGGAGGCGTGGCTATGTTTTCAACGACGCGCGTGTTCGTGGTGTCTTTCATTCAGGAGACTCGGGACGACAGGGTTGCTCCCCGGAGTATTCGGTAAGACGAAGAAGGAGATTGCCGGCCACCTGACGCCTGTAGTCCGAGCCTGCCCGGACGTCGTCGATGGGAGCCACGGCTTTCCGGACTATGGCTCCGGCGTTTTCCAATGTCCGCAGGTCCAATGTCTTGCCCAACAGGATTTGCTCGGCTTCCGGGGACCTGACAACCGTGGGGCCCACGCTGCCCCACGCCAGGGAGACCTCCTGAATCTCGCCCGAATCCGAAATACGCAAAAGAGCGGCCATGCTGACCAGAGCTATGGCCAGCGCATTTCGCAGCCCGACTTTTTCGAAATGATGCACGTTGTAGCGATCGGCTTTTCTTACCCGCACGCCCGAGAGGATCTCGTTCTTCGCAAGAATGGTTTTCCCGGGTCCAATAATGAATTCGTGTATCGGACAGCGCCTCGATCCTTCCCTGGACCTCAGTTCCACCTCGGCTCCAAGGGCATACAAGGGGGGAAGGGTGTCACCGGCAGGGGAAGCCGTGACGATGTTTCCACCGATGGTTCCCATGTTTCGTATGGGAGGCGATCCGAGCACGCGAAGCGCGTGGGCCAGCACAGGCAGGAATTGAATGACCAATGGATGGGCCAATGCCGTAGAATGGGTCGTTCCCGCGCCGATAAAGAGGTGCGAACCGTGATCTTCAATCCCTTTGAGTTCTTCGATGCGATCCAGGCATAGGAGGGCCCGGGGAGCCATCAATCCCTTCCTCAGCCGGACGAAGACGTCCGTGCCTCCGGCGAAAGGAACGGCGTCCGGATGGCTCTCCATCGCTCGCCACAGTTCGTCCGGATTTCTTGGAGATAGCAGTTCCGTGCTCATTTCCCGTGTTCCTGCAAACGCGCGGCGGCGAGTTCCACGGCGTCCACGATTTTCTGATATCCCGTGCATCGGCAGAGATTCCCGCTCAATGCTTCCCGAATTTCCGTTCGACTCGGCTTGGGATTGCGTCTCAACAGATCGGCGGTGGCCATGACCATACCGGGCGTGCAATAGCCGCACTGAATGGCTCCGGCTTGTATAAACGCTTCCTGTATCGGATGAAGCGCTCCTTCTCCCGACAGCCCTTCTATGGTGACCACGCGCCGGTCTTCCAACTGGACGGCCGCCATCAAACAGGACAGCCGGCTCGAACCGTCCACCAGAATGGCGCAGGCGCCGCATTCCCCGGAGCCGCAGCATTCCTTGGCGCCGGTCAGGCCCAGGTCCTCACGCAGCAAATCGACCACTCGCCGATCCGGCGGCGTTTCCACGGTTATGCGTTTTCCGTTCAGAGTGAACAAAATCTCCATTAGAATGGGTCATCCTCTTTTTGGTTCAAGGCCGCCAAGACGCGTTCCGGGGTGAACGGCGCGCGGCTGATTCGAACGCCGCAGGCGTCCGCCAGCGCGTTGGCCGCGGCCGGCAGAGGGCCGCTGATCGCAATCTCGCCCACTCCTTTGAGCCCGAAAGGTCCGGTGGGTTCGTGCAGTTCCACGGGGATCGATTCCATGTCCGGGGCATCGAGAGCCGTGGGCGCCAGGTACGTGGACAGATCGGGAGTGCCGGAGCGGCCGTTTTCCACTTTGTAGTCTTCGTACAAACCGTACCCGATCCCCTGCACGATTCCGCCCTGTATCTGCTGTTCGTAGACTTGAGGATTGATCACGCGCCCGCTGTCCGTTACCGCCAGATAACGGACGACTTCCATCCGGCCCGTAAGCTCGTCCACTTCCACATAGGCCAGGTGCGCTGCGTAGGAAAACAGGATGTGAGGCAACCCGAGCAGAGTGGTGTTGGATTTGGCATTGACAGGCTCTTTGCAAACGGGGGCGCGCCAGTGGTGCACGGACACGCGTTCCGCAGGGGCCATGTTCTTTGCCAGGGCCGAAAGGGGCACGTCCCTGCCCGTTGGAAGGTGCCGGACAAAGCCCGGCAGAAGTTCGAAATCAGCCGTGGAACCGGCCATGAGCAGATCCGACGCCTTCTCGTAGATTCTTTGTTTAAGGGCGGTTGCCGCACCGATCAGAGCATTGGCATACGTATAGGTCGTGCGGCTGGCTGCGGAGGAACAGGACGGCAGGGTTCGCTCCGTGTCAGGCAGGATCAGCTCGAGGCCGTCGCAGTCCTGGTTCAGGATGTAACCGCCGATCTGCAGATAGGTGGAGGCATTCCCCTGGCCCATGTCCGACACGCCGCACGTAATGCGGAAGGCGCCCTTCGAGGTCAACTCGATGCTCGCATTGGCATAATCCGGGACGATGGGACCATATCCGGAGCCGTGCGCCAGACAGGCGATCCCTACTCCACGACGCTTCCAGGACCCGGCTCCTTTTTTCCACTCTGCTCTTTCCATCCAGAGGGGATGTCGGGAAAGTCGTTCCAGGCAATCCATCGCGCCGGTGGATTGGGTCAAGGTCACGCCCACACAGTTTCTGTCTCCCTGGCGCACGGCGTTTCGGGATCGAAGTTCGAGGGGGTTCATGTGTAATTTAGCGGCCAGCAGATCCACCATCTGCTCCATGGCCGCGCTTACCTGGGGCGCACCGAACCCCCTGAAAGGCCCACCGGCGGGATTGTTGGTATATATGCATCTTCCCCGAACATGCGTGTGGGGAATGCGATACGGTCCGCTCGCGTGCTCCACGGCGAGGGCCAGAACTTCGCCTCCTAGATGCTCGTAAGGACCGTTGTCGAGGTCGATGGTGCATTCGAGGGCGTGAAACGCGCCTTCCGCATCCGCCCCGAGACGGTAGGATGCACGCCCGGACAGTCGCTTGACACTGGCCAGGAAGCTCTCTTCCCGGTCCCACCACATTTTGACCGGCCGGCCCCCCGAGTTCAGAGCCGCCAGAGCCAGCAGGATCTGGACCGTAGCCCCGTCTTTTCCTCCGAAAGCGCCTCCGAGATATGGAGCGATGACCCGTATGCGGCTAGGGTCCAATCCGAGGGCGGACGCTACCTCGGTTCGATCTCGGAAAGGCGACTGGGTCGATGCCACGATAACGAGTTGGCCGCTTTCCGATACATGGGCCCAGCCGCACTCCGTTTCGAGATAGGCGTGCTCCTGGCGGGGAAGTTCGAAGCTGTGCTCGACCCGCACCGAACAGGACTCCATTGCGGCGGCGCCCATACCCCTTTGAACCGATAGGTCCGATAGTATGTTGCCGTGGGGGTTGTCCTCGTGAATCACAGGCGCTCCATCCGCCAGTGCTTCTTCCACGGAGAACACGGGGGACAACGGCTCCTGGCGCACCTCGATCAGAGATTGCGCCTGCTTCAGAACGGACCTGTCCTCCGCGAGGATCAGCGCCAATGCATCTCCGTAACGACGCACCTTGTCGTTGACCAGCACCGGCTGGTCTTTCCGGACAATGCCTTGTCTGTTGGTTCCCGTTATGTCCCGATAGGTCAGCACGGCCAACACGCCGGGCAATCTTCGAGCATCTTCGGCATCTAGTTCCAGCAGTCGCGCGTGGGCCGGTTCGGAGCGCTTGACTCCGGCCCACACGAAGTCTCCGTCGTAATAATCAGCCGCATACTTCTCCAGCCCGGTGACCTTGTTTTTCCCGTCAAAGCGGGGAAAAGAGACCCCGATCTGAGGCCTTTTGCACATTACGCTCAAAATGTTTCCTTCGCTGGGCTCGGGGGAGTTTCGCCGGGCGAATGCCCATATTTCACGGACGTCCCCAATATTTCACCGCCATCATGGTGATGTCGTCGGACTGCTCCACCCACTGGGAGAAGTGATGGACCTCGTGCAGGACGCCGGCAACAATTTCCTTGATGGGCCGGTCCCTCAGGGAGGTCAGGTTGCGTTTCAGCCGCTCTTCCGAAAAGAGTTCCATGTGTTCGTTCATGGCCTCCGTGACGCCGTCCGTATACAGGAACAGCATGTCGCCCGGAGCCATGACTATTCGGGAGGACTCGAAAACGATGCCTTCCATGGCGCCCACCAGAGCGCCCCCGCAACGTTTCACAAACTCGATGTCTCCGCGGCCGGGAACGATCAGGGGCGGATTGTGCCCTCCATTGGCGTATTCCAGGTCTCCGGTTCGAAGATCCAGAATCCCCAAGAACACGGTTACGAACATACAAACGTCATTGTCCCTTGCCAATTCGTCGTTTACTTTGGACAGTATTTCCGCCGGATCGAGACCGTTCGAGGCCGTCGCCTTGATCAAGGTTTTTGCCACGGCCATAAACAGAGAAGCGGGTATGCCTTTTCCCGATACATCTCCGATGACGAAGCAGAGATGATGTTCATCCAGGTGATAGAAATCGTACAAATCCCCGCCCACTTCCTTGGCCGGCTCGATGGTGGAATAGATGTCGAATTCCGGCTCATCCGGGAAGGGCGGGAACAGTTTGGGCAAGATGCTCATCTGGATATCTCTGGCGATCTGCAACTCGCTTTCGATACGCTCCCGGGCGGCTGTGGCCTAATTCACGAAGGGGTTTGGTTATGGAATTGGCTACGAGAAAAATCACTCCGAGCAGGACCAGGAATCCGGCCAGACCCATAAATATAGCATTCCTGGTCAATCGGGAGACGTCCTCCATGAGTTCGTCTTCCGGGAAAAACACACCCAACGACCATCCGCCCGACTCGAGGGGTGCAAAACCAAGCCAGCCTTGTTTCTCAGTAACGATACTGGTCCAGGGGGCGAATCCCGTCTCACCCCGGATCATGGCTCTGCCGATTTCCCGGATATGCGGGGCATTCCTGGCTTCGGCAACGGCAAATATGGTGTCGTTCATAACCAGATCGGAGTTGGGATGGGTGATGAGCGTGCCGTTCTTGGAGATCAGAAAGCCATATCCCGTCCGCTGAATGCGGATGGAAGAAACGAGCTGCTGAAGCCACGAAAGGGATAAGTCGGCCGAAACGACGCCCATGAACCGTTGTTCGTTCCCTACGGTTCTGTAGAAAGGCGCCGAGTAGGTGGCCATGAGTATGTCGCCGCCGCCCTCGTCGAAATAGGGCTCGCTCCACTCGGGCCGATTCAGTTCTTTGGGAATCTGATACCAGTCCTTGTTCTCGTACTGGTAGCTGATTGCGTCCAGGGTACCGGTCCGGATGTCTCCTTCGGACCTGTAGCCGTATATGGCGAAATACGACGATTTGCCTTCGAACGTATTGGGCTCGAAAGAGATGGCGCACCCATACACTTCCGGATTCTTCTCCACCAGGGAACGGACCATAATAGCCAGTTCTTCCTGTGTTACCGGTCCCTGCTCCAAGTACGGAGTTTGATTTCGAGTGACGCTTTCAATGGAGGCCAGGACGATCTGAATACGGTTCAGCGTGGCTTCGGTCAGATAACGGGCGTTGCTTTTCACTTTTTCAAGAACGATTTGCCGGGAGACCATGTAGTCCATGCCAAGGATGAGGCCGAACACAAGCATACTGCCCGCAAAGATCAGGGCGATCAGTTTGAACGCGATGCCTCTGTTCTTAACGATCCGCATGACATTTCCGGTAAAAGTCCTGAAATTCGGGTATTTGGTCGATCATCCCTTCGTCTTTCATGGTGGAAGCCACCCGATCGAAGTCCTTTCGGGCAAGAGCGCCCACCGCATTGGATGACTCGTTCCACAAAATGAGCTCTTTCATACGCGAAAGCATCCAACGCTGGTGAACCCGGCTGGCCGGAAAGTGCGCCTGCTTCAAGTTTCGGATCACCATGTCCAGCGTCTCCTCGGGATGAGCGAAGGCGTAGCGCCATCCCTCGATAGACGCTTCGACGAAAGCGCAACTGAATTCCGGATGTTGGTTGTAGGTTTCCTCCAGCGCGTAAATGCCGTCTTCAGGGAAATTCAGCCCGTAGTCCTGGAAGAAAAAGGTGGAAAGCTCTTCCGGATTGATGCCGGAATTCAGAATGGTGTGGTACTCGTTGTACCACATGGCCGAGGCCAGATCTACGCCTCCGCGCAGAAAGAGATTGACTGAAAAGGATTGGGGAATGACCTGAACCGTAACGCCGTATTGCTCGAAAAACGCACGGGCCTGAATCTGGAAAATCGGACCCCACAGGCCCACCTTTTTGCCGTTCATGTCATGGGGGGTCTCGATGCCGCTCGATTTCTTCGCTACGAGCATCAAGGCGGAACGCTGCAACATTTGGGCGATATTGACGATCTTGCGCCCCTGGGCCCTCAATTGAACGGCTCTGGAAAGCCACAAGGTACAGAAATCGGCTTCGCCGCTCAGGAGAAGGCGATCCGGGGGACACTCCGGGCCGCCGGGAAGGATGGTCAAATCGATTCCCCGCTTGGCGTAGAAGCCTTTTTCATAAGCGGTATAGTAGCCGGCAAACTGTGCTTGAGGAATCCACTGAGGAATGAACGAAGCCTTTACGAGTTGTTTCTCATCCGCGTGGACGGCGGCGGCTAGTAAGGCTGCGGCCAGGAAAACCAGTATGCGGGGGATTCGGCTCATGAAGTCTCTTTATGGTTTTTCCAGGATCAACGTCAGGATGTTTCGATTGCCGTCCCGCCAATAGTGCACCTCATCCGACATCCTGCGTATAAAGAAGATGCCCAGTTTTCCGATATCGCGCTCCGCCACTTCCGAGGTCAAATCGGGCTCGTTCGCGGACGAGGGATCGAAAGGGACGCCCGTGTCCGAAAACTCGATAACGCATCGGCCGCGATCGTCCGTGTCCACCGAAACCTGGACGTTCCCTTCCGCTTCCGGGTAAGCGTATTTGAAAATGTTCACCAGGGCTTCTTCGGCAACGAGGTGAATCTTCGAGAGTCTGTCACCGGAGAATCCATTGCTTTCTGCAAATTCGGATATGAACCGAATCAGTTCACTCAATTGATCGAGGTTGGCGGGAGCCTCTTTTCGGGGCATGACAATACCGCTGGTCGGTTTATATGAGAATACCCATTGTTCCGGAGGCGCGAAGTTGCTATGCGCCTTTACTCAAAATAACCACTGCCTTGCTTGCCGGGTTGCGGCGGCCGCGCCTCCTAACCCGACCTTACTTCAGCGCCTTGCTGAAGCGGGTCGAAGCTGATCATGTACAGCGAGGTCCGGACCGGCTCCAAGTATAGGGATCTGTTTGGCGGCGTCCGATCCCTTCACCGCCTCGTCGATTCTCACAGGCTGCTTCAACTCAATGCGGCATCGACACTGTCGTAAATCGGAATGATGGAGCTGAAACCGGATATTTCGAATACCTCTTTCACAGGGCCTCTCAAAGAAGCGATGAGGAAATTTCCGTTCAGGGTTTTCAGCCTTTTCGCGATGCTCAGGATCGCGCGCAGCCCCGCACTGCTGATATAGTCCAGTTCCGAAAGATCCACCGCAAAAGCGCGTTGACCGCCGTCGATCATTTCTTGCATATTTTTCTCGAAATCCGGCGCACTTGCAGCATCCATTCTGCCTTTCACCGAGACGACCGTGGCGCCGCCTGATTTGCCCGTTGAGATGATCTCCATTGATATCCTCCAAAATTAAGAATCCGGATCATGGCCTAGTCCGAATGGGGCCACCTTCCCATCGTCCGAACGCCGTGATAACTTTAGTCATTTTTCCCGAATACGCACGGCGGTCGTGAGAGCCGCTCACGGCGGCAACCGGTGCGCGGGCGCATGCCTCTAATGGGGATCCGCATCCAATGAATTGGGCCTGAAGCCGAATTCACGGGTTTCCATGTCGAGGGAGTTATTCGTCAAAGGCGCGCAAGCAGGTGAAGCGGTCGAAAGTTCGTTTTTTTCCATCGTGAAATGAATGCCGAAGGCCATGGCCGCCGGCAGGTGCGGCGGCGGGTTTGAACGGATGGGCCTTCTACTTGAGGGTTATACCCAGTCGTTTCTTTATCCTGTCCATGAGGGAGACGTTTTCCGCCGTGTTTCGAGGGGCGTCACGGCCTTCATTCATGGAATCGGAAGGCTCGCCTTCCCACCAGACCAGCTCGCCGAGTTCGAGGGAAGGGATGTCGCGAAGGGCTTCATAGATCTCGCCGACAATCCGCTGGATCTGGTCGCCGGGCGAACCTGCCAGAAGCACGTCGATGTGCCTCACATAAGCGTCACCGATCATGGACTCCGGCATCGGAACGGCCGACGTTATTTCGGGAACGTATTGGATCAATCTTCTTTCGTCTATCTGTTTCACACACTCCCTGGCGATGCGGAGGGTGTCGGCGTCCGGTGTATCCAGTATGAAAAGCAACGAAACGTACTGCTGGCCCGGACTTCCGGCCAGCGGTTTTGCGACCTTGCAGATGCCGGTCAGCGGAGGCGTGATGCCGGGGGAAGAAGTCACGTCAAAATAGGCGACCACATCCTCTTTTTCGAACAGGTCCGCCAACTCCTGTTTGATGTCTATGGAAGCGTCGGAATGCGCGTCCCTCTTTGTACTCATCGACTCACCTCGCGGAAAGAAAAACGTCCTTTTCAAATGGCCTAGTTTCCACCGTAGACGGACCGTATCAAGGTGCAAGTCTCATGGTATTGGGCGTCGCTCAATACCATGGCGCCGTTCTTCCGATCCGGGGGCTCACCCACATGGAAGATTCGCTCTTCGAGATCGGCCTGCAGGGCGATATTGGGAGGGACCGGAGGCGTGATTCCAAGAGCCTTTTCCACATCTTCCGGAAACTTTCCCGGATCGGCCGTCTCGTAGACCACGGACAAGGCGTCATGTTTGCCCTGCAGAAAAGTTTCAAGGGATCTCCAGCCCACGGCGCCGTGAGGATCCAGAAGCACCCCGTAGGCTTCGTGGACGGCCTTCATCGTTTCATAATGAGTCGGGTTGTTGACGCTGATGGATACGATGTCTCCGCGGAGCATTTCCAGGTCCGGCATGTGGTCGATCCGCCCCTCCTGCGTCACTTTGCCCGTGGCCGGATCGCGTACGTCGTAAATGTGCCCGCCGTATAAATCAATCAGTCGAGCTAAATTGCTCGGATTGGCGACGATCATTGCGGAGGATGGCGACTCGACCGACGGCCGAACCCGATAGACCCCGGGTTCCAGGAAATCGGGAAATTCG